>JBEKVC010000021.1:0-29107 GCA_049514395.1 Terriglobia bacterium | reverse complement strand
CGCCAAGGTGACCCAGCGACCGGCGCGCCTCTTCCATGCGCAGGGCGCCAAAGTTCAGGGCCTCAGCAGGTGCGCAGGAATGCTCGTAGTATCGGTCACACGAGCCGGCATCGCCACAGGTGAAATAGACGACGTGAATGGGGATGTGATTCTCCACCGCAGCACGGATGATTCCGGCGTGCGCTCCCTCATCGTCCGGATGGGCGCAGAAAATCAGGATGGAACGTGGCAAGGCGTTTGCCGCCAGTTCAAGAACTCCCGTGGCCATGGTCTCGCCCGGCGTGTCGCTTACCTCCACCTGCGCCCGGAAAATCCCGTTTTGACCTGCCGGAAGCGCAAAGCTGGTCTCCTCAGCCAGCGTCGAGCTTCGTGGGTCGAGGTTGACTCCTGCGGCTACTTGCTGGGTGGCGAGTTCCCGGCGTTCGGGGTCGAACAAACGGGCGCGAATAGTGACTCCACGCCAGGGTTGGTCCGTGGGATTGCGCACCGAGAACCGCAACGTCGCCCCGCTGCCCGACACAAACATCGTGTGCGCGCGCTCGAATTGAATGGCGGTCGAATCGAGGCTGGAAGGATAAAAGTGCCGATAACTGGTAACGTTGACGGCGTCCAGATTCGGATAGATGTATTGTAATGGGTACGGTTTGGGCTCGGTAATTCCAGCCGGTTGAATGAAGACCTCGGGGCTGAATGCAATGTCGTAAATGTTCTTGCGGTCATGGTCCCACACCACCACCGCATACTGCTGAACCGAAGGTTGTTGTACCTGCTTGGCAACGGCAGCCTTCGCGGATTGGAGTTCCTGTTCGCCTCCCGCTGCTAAAGAAAGCGCCTCCCCAATCGTTACCACGTCAACCTCGGCGCGCTCCGAGGTTTGTGCAGTCCAGGGCCAGTAGCGGTCGGAAAACTCCACGCGCAGGTTACTGATCGTGTGGCCCGTAAGGTTTCTGAGCTTAACCTTGCACGCGACCGAGTCCCCCGGCGTGTAAAAGGTTCGGTCAAGCTGGATTCCTTCAATCTTCAGCAGCTTTCGATAAACGGAGAAAGAGGCCACTCGCCGGGCTACCAGGAGGGCCTCATGAGACTGCGAATCGGTCAGAACCACATCAACTTCGTATCGCCCGGTTCTTGCCTCTTCGGGAATTTTCCAAAGAGTTTGGTATTCTGTCGCCATTTCCTTCCCGCCGGGGTTCAAGTGGCTGGCGATCTCCACATTTCTTTCTTCCAAGAGCTCCTTTTCCCCCGCGTAGCGAATGTTGGCGGAGATGTCAAAAGGAGCTGACCTGGGATGTTCAGAAGGGGAAAGAAAGATCTTCAGACGGACTTCCGAGCCGGCGTTGTAACTCACATTGTCGGTGACCGCCTTGAGCGTGTCTTGCGGCCAGGCCCCAAGGGCCGTGAGCGCAATTCCCACCGCCAGCACGAACGCCCGAAATACATACTTCGCTGTGATTGTGCCTGCCCAAATCCGCCTCATGCAGGGTCGCCTGCACATAATCACCCCCCGGAAAGTCTAGTGGCGATTATAAAGGCCTTCCGAAAGGGCGTCCAGTTGGGATTCGCGTCTCTGCCTGAGCCATGGGATTTGCCAGTCCACCGCGGCGGACGGTGCGGAAAGCTCTGCCTTTCTGGAGCGCAATGTGCTAAATTCCTGTGCGGAGGCTGCGTCTCCGCGAGAGGGTCGAAATGCCAATGGCATCATTGCGAGATATTTCGGTTGCGAGTCTTATTCTGATCGTGTTGGGTCTTGCCGCTTCGCCGGCAACGGCGGGCGCCCAACCACAAACCAAACTCCTTGCCCCAACCCCGCCCATGGGATGGAACAGTTGGGATTGTTACGGTCCTTCGGTCACAGAAAAAGAAGTGAAGGCCAACGCGGACTACATGGCCAAGCATCTCGCCAAGCATGGCTGGCAATATGTGGTTGTGGACATCCAATGGTCCGAGCCTGAAGCGGGAGCGCATGGTTATCGGCCCAACGCAGAGTTGGTGATGGACGAGTTTGGCCGGTTGACTCCCGCCCGGAACCGTTTCCCCTCGGCGGCGAACGGGCAGGGATTCAAGCCGCTGGCGCACTATGTCCACGGCCTGGGGTTGAAGTTTGGCATTCACATCATGCGGGGAATTCCCCGGCAGGCCGTGACGAAGAATCTCCCGGTGCTGGGCACCAACCTTCGCGCGGGCGATATCGCCAACCCCAAAAGCATCTGCACGTGGCTGACGGACATGTACGGCGTGGACATGACCAAGCCCGGCGGGCAGGCCTACTACGATTCGATCGTCAAGCTCTACGCGCAGTGGGGCGTGGACTACATTAAGGCGGATGACATGAGCTCGCCCTATCAGGGCGACGAAATTGCCGCCTTGAGCCAAGCCATCCAGAAATGCGGGCGGCCCATTGTTTTGAGCCTTTCTCCGGGACCCGCTCCGCTCGAGCAGGCGGAAGACCTGAAAAAGCACGCCCAGTTGTGGCGGATCTCCGGCGACTTCTGGGATAACTGGAAAAGCCTGAAGGAGGAATTTTCTTTGTGCCGCGCCTGGGCGCCGCACACCGTCCCCGGGCACTGGCCGGACGCCGATATGCTGCCCCTGGGCCGCATCGGGATCCGCGCCGAGCGGGGCAACGAGCGCCGCACGAACTTCACCCCGGACGAGCAATTCACCCACATGACGCTGTGGTCCATTTTCCGCTCGCCGCTGATGTTTGGCGGCGACTTACCCAGCAATGATGCGTTCACACTCTCACTGCTCACCAACGACGAAGTGCTTGCCGTCGATCAAGACAGCACCGGGAATCACGAGCTGTTTGCAGAAGGAAATCAGGTGGCCTGGGTCGCCAGCGTCTCGAACAGCCGGGATAAATACCTCGCGCTCTTTAACCTCGACGATCACGCGCCCGCCACCATGCGCGTGAAATGGACGCAGTTGGACCTGAGCGGTCAGTGCGGCGTGCGCGACCTCTGGCAACACAAGGATCTGGGCAACCGCGACGGCGAGTTCAGTGTTGAAGTGCGTCCCCACGGCGCACGGCTCTTCAGAATCCACCCCGACTAGGGGCTCGGGGCTGGGGGCTAGGGACTGGGGGGTGGGGTCATGGTAAATGCTGAATTGTAAATCCTGAATTATTCCCTCCCCTCCTCCTGCCCTTTGCCCGCAGCCTTCTGCTTACTGCCCGCTGAAGAAACAGGGACAGGGAAAAACAGGAAGTAATAGGCAGTGGGCAATTCAATTCACAATTCATAATTCAGCATTCAGAATTGCCCCAGCATCTAGCCCCTTCCGCCTTTCGTGGACAACGCCTGCTGGATTGCATGCATCGCAAAAACCAGCGAGGACGCCGATGAAAAACGGGGTGTTGCGTCGGATTGTCGCTGTGCTAGCCCTGGCGCTGGCCGGGACGCAGGTTGCTCCCGGTCAACTCCCGCCATCATCGCCGCCCGCTACCTCCCCCGCGGCCCCTCCACAGCACCTTGCCGCCCCGCTCGGGAAACCTGGGGACCTGCCTCCTGACGGCCGACCAGGCGCAGTACCCGATAACCAGTCGAAAGATGCGGCGAGCGTTGCGCCACAGCAGACACAAAAGTTGGCGCCCACCACGCCTTCCCGGCCTGTTGACAGGCCTGCGACGGCAGGCGGGGCGGACAGATTCAGGCTTAAGGCGGATGTGGATCTGGTCCTGGTCGAGGCGACCGTTCGCGATCAGGACGGTGGCATTGTCAACGACCTCAGGCGCGAGGATTTTCGGGTCTACGAGAACGGCGTCGAGCAGCGGATCGATTATTTTTCGCGCGATGAGCTCCCCTTGGCTGTGGCCCTGGTCTTGGATTGCAGCGGGAGCATGGGTCCGGTTCTGAAGCAACTGCATCGCGTGGCCTTCGACACGCTCTCTTCACTCAAACCGGACGATCAGGTGGCTTTGTTTGACTTTGCCGCCCGAGCGGAAATGCTGGTAGGTCTGACGAGGAATCGGCAACGCATAACGGACGCCATCGCAGCCATTCGCGCCGGGGGCGGCACGGTCATCCCAGACGCCCTCTTCGAGGCCGCGCATTACCTCGCCCGCGCGGCCCCGGAGCGCCGTCACGCCATCATCCTGGTTTCTGACAATGAAAACACCCTCAAAGGTTACACCGACGAAAGTCGCGTCATTCGCCAGGCGCTCGAATCCGAAGCGGTGATTTACAGCATTCGGGTCGAGGAAGGGTTACACCCACATTCGATGTACGTACTTCTTCCCACCTTTCGCGACGTTTCCGTGCCGAGGATAACCCACGAGACCGGAGGAGAAGTTATCGACGCCAGAAGCCTGGACTCCATCCGCTCAGCCGTGGCCACCGCGATCTCTCGCTTGAAGCAGCGTTACAGCCTCGGCTACTACAGCACCAACCGTCGCCACGATGGCGCCTTCCGGGAAATCGAGATCCGCATCACGGATGATTCGATCGACTCCCAGCGAAAATACACAGTCTATGCCCGCCGGGGCTATTACGCCTCGACGGAAGACGCTACCTCACTAGACACTCAGCCCTGAAATGCAGGTGTCGGGGTCGAGGGGCTGGGGGGTAGGGGGTAGACAGACAGTGGCGGGATGAGCAGAAGTCAGAACCCAGGAGTCAGAGGTCAGAAGAAAGCCTGTAGACCCCAGCGGCCGTAGCGCCCGCCAATAAGAATGGCGGGCCCTGTGGACTTGCAGCTCGTCCACCCCCCCGCTGACCCCGGCGAGATCACTTACAGACGTTGGCAGCTTAGGTTGACGCTTATGGGCGGTTGGCTTGGGCTTAGACAGCTTACCCCTGCGAGGCTTAAAGCAAGGCGGCGTGCGCATCGTGGGATATGTGGGGCCGGTACGTCTGCGCTCGCGTAGTCCAAAAGATGGCCGCCCGCTCGGAGCAGGCGGGAGGAAGGTGGCGCTTAAAATCCCGTTGGGGGACAACATCTCCCGCCCCCGGTGCGCATGGTGCGCGGTCTGCGGTCCGCGCCTAATCCACTACCGACCTCATTACTGTGAGCGGCTGGGGATTAATGCGCACACTTCACCCTCAAGACCGAGAATCTCTTCTCTTGGCGAGCCTGTTTACTGCCCGGGTCTACAGGTGAGAATGCTCCCGGCAGTCTGCAATCTCCGCCGGGAACGGGCGCCTTGCTGAGTTACACTCGCTCGACGTCTGCGGCTTGCAACCCTTTCGGGCCGGTTTTCACTTCAAAGCTGACTTTTGCGCCTTCTTCTAACGACCGGTATCCGTTGCCAATAATAGCTGAGAAATGGACGAATACGTCCTCCCCGCTTTCGCGCTGGATGAACCCGTAACCTTTTGCGGAGTTAAACCACTTGACTGTACCTTGTTCCTTCATGCTGCAATGTGTCCTTGTTGGATTGGAATTGCAATTTGTGGAGACGGCAACGGCGGGAACGCCCGACGATCCGCTGTAACACCACTAGTCGCAAGGCCCGAAGGTAGTTGGATCGCCCCTCGGAGCTCTTACGAGACTCGTCGGAATTACAACAACAAACTGCAAACCCAGCCTAGCATTCTTTGGTAGGGATTGTCACGACAAAAAGCATTGGATTTCTGCCCTGAAGATTCGGGTGGAGCGCGGGCAGGCCCGCCGACCTGTGTCGGGGTCGCACCCGCCAATGGGCAAGGCCAAGACCCGAAACACAGGGGCGCGACGGCCATGTCACGGCGGAATGATATTATGGCGACAGGGCGACTTTCGCGCGCGCTCGAGGTGGCCGGCCCGGCTCGGGCGGCTGGGATCCTGATTGGACATTTGGAATGCAGATTTCACATGGCGAAACGGGGCGACAAGTCATAGGGTGGAGGGAGCGCCTCGCGCCCCGGCAGGTTCGGGGGCAGGTGTGATGCGGGTCCCGGCCATGCCTTGCAAGGCTTCGGGGAGGTTTTCAGGGGAAGTGATGATGACCAGCTTGCCCCCGCGATCGAGGTAGGCCAGCGCAGCCTCGATCTTCGGACCCATGCTGCCGGAGGGGAACTGGCCTTCGCGCAGGTAGCGGCGGGCTTGGGTGGCACTCAGGCGCTCGATCTGCCGCTGCTCAGGTGTGCTATAGTTCAAGGCCACCTGTGCGACGCCGGTGGAGATGAGAAATAACTCTGCTTCAAGCTCCCAGGCAAGCAGGGCCGAGGCGCGGTCCTTGTCGATCACGGCGTCAATGCCCACCAGGCGATCGCGGCGGAAGACCACGGGGATTCCTCCCCCGCCGCAGGCAATCACCAGCGCGTCACCCTGCAGGGCCGCTTGAATGGCCGGGAGTTCCATGATTTCTTTCGGTTGCGGGGAGGGCACGACGCGGCGATAGCCGCGACGAGCGTCCTCCACCATTTGCCAACCCAGCGCACGGCGGCGGCGCTCGGCTTCATCCTGGTTGTAGAAAGGGCCCACAGGCTTGCTGGGGTTGCGGAAGGCCGGGTCTCGCGGCGAGACCAGCACTTGGGTTACCATCGTCACCACCGGGCGCCTCAGGCCGTGGCGCGGCAGGGTCTCCTGCAGCGTTTGCTGCAACAGATAACCGATACTCCCCTGGGTTTCAGCCACGCAGGCATCCATGGGCAGCGGCTGCACCTGGCTGGCAGCGAGTTCCGAGCGCAGCAGTGCGTCGCCCACCTGAGGTCCGTTGCCGTGAGTGACTACCGTACGGTAACCGGCAGCCATCACCGCGGCAATGCCCTCACAAGTTGTCTGGAGGTTGCGCCGTTGTTCCTCGAGGGTGCCCTTCTCGCCGGGTCGGATCAGGGAGTTACCGCCAATGGCTACGACAGCGGTGGGCATAGACGTCTCTCAAGACAGGAGCGCCAGGAGAATCGCCTTCTGGATGTGCAAGCGGTTCTCAGCCTGGTCATAGACAATGGAGCGCGGTGAGTCCATGACCTCGTCCGTCACTTCCTGGCCGCGCCGCGCCGGCAGGCAGTGCATGAACAGAGCCTGAGGTCCCGCGTTGCGCAACAGTTGGCAGTTCACTTGGTAAGGGCGGAAGACGCGCAGTCGAGTGTCTGCCTCATCCTCCTGGCCCATGCTGATCCAAACGTCGGTGTAAACTGCGTCCGCGCCGGCAACGGCTTCGTTGGGATCGTGAGTGAGCGCGATGTCTCCGCCTTCGCGTTTGGCGTCCGCCACAACGGAGCGGTCCGGCTCGTAGCCCGCCGGGGTAGCGATGCGCATGCGCACTCCGAGCCTTGCGGCGCCATAAATGAGGGAATGGGCAACGTTGTTGCCGTCGCCTACCCAGGCGAGTGTTTTCCCGGCCAACGGGCCCTTGTGCTCGAGCAGCGTCAGGTAGTCTCCCAGCGCCTGGCACGGATGCTCAAAATTCGAGAGACCGTTGATGACCGGAACCGAAGCGTTCTCGGCCAGCTCCATCACGGTCTGATGAGCGAACACGCGGACCATCACCGCATCCACCCAACGCGAGAGGTTTCGCGCCACATCCTTCACTGACTCTCGCTTCCCGAGCCCGACTTCCTGCGGGCCGAGGTAGAGGGCCTTGCCTCCCAGTTGCTCCATGCCAAGCTCGAAGGTCACGCGCGTCCGCAGGCTGGGCTTCTCGAAAAGCATGGCCAGGGCCTTGCCATCCAGAGCGCTCCTGAACCGGCTCGGCTGGGCCTTCACGCGCTGGCCTAGTTTGAGCAGGAAGTCAATCTCTGCGGGAGCCAAGTCATGTAAGGAAATCACGTGCCGATGCGGCAGTGTGGAGGGCCGTGAAAGGGGTGAAGTCTCCTTATCGTCCTGGGGTACAACCTTGAGTCTGCGCATGGCGAAGTCCTTTCTTCTATTTTCTCCTCAGGCGAGCCTTGCTTTTTTGGGCGACTCAAGGCGCGCCGTGAAGTCAGCAAGAACCTCGGCGAAACCGGGCTTGCTCCGTTCCGCAATCTCGTATCCGATTCGCAGGCTCGGCTTGTTTAGACGCAGGAGTCGCGCGAGATCGATCGGTGTAGCCACCAGGACGAGATCACAGGGAGTGTGGTTGATTGTTTCTTCCAGCTCCCGCCGTTGCGCCTCGCTGTAACCCATCGCCGGCAGGAGGCCTTTCAGATGGGGGAAGCGTTCGAATGTGGCGCGGATGGAGCCAACGGCGTAAGGCCTGGGATCGACCTGCCCCGCGGCGCCGTACTGGCAGGCAGCAACCACCCCCGCTCCGTAGGACATCTCACCGTGGGTGAGCGTGGGCCCGTCCTCCACGACCAGCACCCGCCGACCCTTGATTTGTTCCGGTTCCGCCGCCGTCACCCGGCATTCCGTCTCAATGACCACGGCGCTGGGATTAATCTTCCGGATATTGCTGCGTATCGCTTCTACGGCTTCCGGAGCCGCCGTATCAACCTTGTTGATAACCAGTACATGCGCCCGCCGGAAATTCACTTCCCCGGGGTAGTAGCCTAGTTCGTGTCCGGCCCGGTGAGGATCGACAACCACAATTTCCAGATCGGAGCGATAGAAGGGGGTGTCGTTGTTGCCGCCATCCCAGAGGATCACGTCGGCTTCCTGTTCCGCTTGGCGGAGAATTGCCTCGTAATCCACCCCCGCATAAACCACCGCGTTTTGCCGGAGGTGAGGCTCGTACTCTTCCCTCTCTTCGATGGTACATTCGTACCTTTCCATGTCCTTCAGGGTGGCGAAGCGCTGTATCCGCTGCGCTAGGAGATCACCGTAAGGCATGGGATGGCGAACCACCACCGGCCGCAAGCCCTGCGCGCGCAGTTCCTGCACCACCCGTCGTGACACCGGACTTTTGCCGCAGCCGGTCCGGACCGCGCAAACGGAGACAACCGGGACGCGCGCAGCGAGCTGCGTGCGTTCCGTTCCAAGCAGCCAGAAATCGGCGCCTGCGGCCACGGTCCGCGCCGCCAAATGCATGACGGTTTGGTGGGAAACATCGCTGTAAGAAAACACCACAGCGTCCGCGTGATGTCTGTGAATCAAATCCTCAAGTTCAACCTCTGGAATTATCGGGATTCCGTCCGGGTAGAGTCTTCCAGACAATTGCGGGGGATATTCTCGGTTTTCGATGTTGGGAATTTGTGTGGCGGTAAACGCCACGACCCTGAAGGCGGGATCATCCCGGAACACTACGTTGAAGTTGTGGAAGTCCCTGCCCGCAGCGCCAAGAATGATCACCTTTTTCATACCTTGTGCCTCAAACGTGTCGTCTGGCGTTTCATTGAGTTGTTTGTCCGGACGCCAGCGCACGGCCTCGACAGAGACTCACTCGGTGGCATGGAAGCAGCCTCGCCCATGCCATCTAGCCAGGAGCAAGAGGAGGGCCAAGCCCGCAACATTCGCCGGTCTCAACGCGTAACTTGTTCATTTCCCGTATGCTAGCGTCGCCTGAGGTGTAAGGATCGGGTCATTTCGGCAGAAATCTGCGGGTTATTACACTGCTTGAATAGCTGGGGAGGGGTGCGGCAAGATGCATTTCGAGTGATTGCCAACAGCCGGACTGGCCTTGAATTTGGAACTGTTGTTGGCCGTTTCCAAAGGTCATGCGAGTCTATGGACCTGACAAATCGGCATAGTTATCAGGAACGCTACTGTCACTCGCGCCAAGCGAGCCGCCCCTTTGCCGTTACGGCTCTTTGGGGTCAACCGACGCTGTTGCGTTGTTGCCGTTCTGTTCTGCAAAAACCCTTGCCATGGTGGGGAGTTCTCTGCCTTCGGCCTTACGTTCGGAAGCCGTCAACCACTTCTGGAAGGAATCCAGGTAGGTGTAGTAGACCGGCGTGATGTAAAGCGTGATGAGTTGGGAGACCAACAGTCCGCCCACGACCGCGAGACCAAGCGGGCGGCGGGCCTGAGCTCCAGCGCCGAACCCGAGCGCGATGGGGAGGGTGCCCATGAGCGCGGCCATAGTGGTCATCATGATGGGGCGGAAGCGGATCAGGCAGCCTTCGTAGATCGCCGCGAGCGGGCTCTTTCCCTCCCTGCGCTCGGCCACGATGGCGAAGTCAATCATCATGATGGCGTTCTTCTTCACGATGCCAATGAGCATGATGACGCCGACGAAGCCGTAGAGGTTCAGGTCCAAGTGGAAAAGTCTCAAAGTGATTAATGCTCCCAGGGCCGCCGACGGCAGGCCGGAGAGGATGGTGAGGGGATGGATGAAACTCTCGTAGAGAATACCCAGCACCAGGTAAATCACCAGCACAGTTGCCAGGAGCAGAATGCCGAGACCGGTGAGCGAAGACTCAAACTGCTGCGCAGTGCCCTGAAACGTGGCACTGATGGTTGCAGGCAGAGTGTTCCGCGCCAGTTCTTCGACACGCGTCACGGCGTCACTGAGCGAGACACCCGGCTTGAGGTCGAAGGAAAGAGTGACCGAAGGAAGTTGGCCGGAATGGTTCACCGCCAAGGGGCCCAAATCCTGCGTCAGCTTGGAGACGGAATCCAGCGGGACGAGTTGGCCGGTATTCGACCTGATATAGAGCATTGAGAGGGCCTGGGGATCCATCTGATACTGAGGCATGAGTTCGGCGATCACCCAGTATTCGTTATTGGGGGCGTAGATGGTGGAAATCTGCCGGGAGCTGTAGGCGGTGGAAAGCGCATCCTCGATCTGATAGGCCGAAACACCCAGCGCCAGGGCTTTGTTTCGGTCGATCACGACGTTCACCTGCGGGTTTCTGACCTGGATGTCGCTGTTCACGTCCAGAAGCCCAGGCAACTGGCGCATCTTCGTTTCGAGAGCGGCGGCGTCTTTGTAGAGCTCTTTGGTATCAGGGCCTTGCAGGGTGAACTGGTAAAGGCTCTTGGTGAGGCGGCCGCCAATCTGAATGGGCGGGGGATTCTGCATGAAGGCCATGACGCCTGGGAGCGACATGGTTTTGGGGCGTAGCTCGTTGATCACGTCATCCGTGCTGATGTAGCGAAGGTCGGGATCGCGCTTGCCGCCCGGAAGGCGCAGAAGATGCTTGATCGAATCGATCATTTCCTGGCTCGCCGAGGGGCGATCCTTCAAGCGGACGAAGAAAAAGCCGGAGTTGCCGCCATAACCCGGAAGACCCGCGCCGGCAAAAGACATCAGATTCGAAACATTGGGATCGTCGTGGATGATCTTCGTCACCTCGAGCTGGTGCTGCTTCATGGAGTCGAAGGAAATCCCCTGCGCCGCCTGGGTGATGCCGAACATCCCGCCGGAGTCTTCGCTGGGAAGAAAGCCCTTGGGGGTCTGCATGAAGAGATGCACCGTCAACACAACGATCGCCAGTGACGCCATCAAGGTGGCGAAGCGATGGCGGAGGACGCCCTTCAGACTCCCATCGTAAGCGCGTTGAATCAACTGGAATCCGCGCTCGAAAATGAGATAGAGCCGGCCGTGTCTTTGCTCTTTCGGGGAGCGCAGGAAGCGGCTGGAGAGCATTGGGGTGAGGGTGAGCGAGACGACGCCGGAGACGATCACCGCGCACATGATGGTCACCGAGAATTCGTGAAGCAGGCGCCCTAACAACCCTCCCATGAACAGAACGGGGATAAAGACGGCGGCCAGCGAGAGCGTCATGGAGAGAATGGTGAAACTGATTTCGCGGGAGCCGTTGAGTGCCGCTTCAAACACACCTTCGCCCATCTCCATGTGGCGAACGATGTTTTCCAGCATGACGATGG
This sequence comes from Terriglobia bacterium, assembly GCA_049514395.1. Lineage (GTDB taxonomy): Bacteria > Acidobacteriota > Terriglobia > UBA7540 > UBA7540 > CAVROP01. The sequence continues at coordinate 17,494 of JBEKVC010000021.1, read as the reverse complement.
CGTCGTCCACCACAAACCCCACGGAGAGCACCAGGGCCATCATGGAGAGGTTATCCACGGTGTAATTGAGGAGGTACATCACCGCGAACGTCCCGATGATGGACATGGGCAGTGCAAGGCTGGGGATGGCAGTGGCGGAAATATTCCGCAAGAAGATGAAGATGACCAAAACCACCAGGCCCAGGGTCAGCCACAAGGTGAATTTCACGTCGTTGATGGAATCGCGAATGGATATCGAGCGATCATAGAGGGTCTCCAACTGGATCGAGGCAGGAATTTCCGCGCGGAAGGTAGGCAGCAGGGCCTTGATGTTGTTGACCACCTCGATCGTATTCGTGCCGGGCTGGCGTTGGATGGCGATCACCTGGGATGGCTTTCCGTTGTACCAATTCGCCACCTTGTTGTTCTGAACGCTGTCAATCACCTGGCCGAGCGCCTCCAGGCGCACTGGCGAGCCGTTGCGGTAGGCCACGATGAGAGGCCGGAAAGCTGCGGCGTCCGTGAGCTGCCCGGTGGCCTGCACGACGAAAGACTTGTGAGTCCCGTAAAGGGTTCCCGTGGGAAGGTTGACGTTGGCCTGCTGGACAGCGGCCATGGCCTCGTCAATGCCGATTTTACGTGCGGCCAGCGCCTTGGGATCGAATTGCACGCGCACAGCAAACTTCTGCGCGCCGAAAACCTGGACTTGCGCGACGCCGCTGATCATGGAGATGCGCTGGGCCATCAGCGTGTCCGCGTATTCATTCACGATGGAGGATGGAAGCGTGTCGGAGTACACCGCCATATAAACAATCGGCTGGTCGGCGGGGTTCACCTTCTGATACGAGGGCGGGGTTGGCATGCCGGTAGGAAGCTGGCCCTGGGAGTTGGTAATCATTGCCTGGACGTCCTGGGCAGCGGCGTCGATATTGCGGCTGCTGGCGAATTGCAGGGTGATCTGCGTGCCTCCTTGGGTGCTCGCGGAGCTCATTGATTCAAGGCCCGCGATTGTAGAGAAATGCCGCTCCAGCGGTGTGGCCACCGCCGAGGCCACCGTCTCAGGGCTTGCCCCCGGAAGGCTGGCGCTGACCTGGATGGTTGGGTAATCTACGTTGGGCAGGTCGTTTACCGGCAGATACTTGTAAGCCATCACTCCGAAGAGCAGGATGCCCAGCATGACCAGGGTGGTCATGACAGGCCGCCGAATAAAAAGTTCTGCAAGATTCATAGAAATGCAGGTGTCAGGTGCCAGGTGTCGGGGAAATGCGGGGGCTGGGGGCTGGGGACTAGGGGCTGGGGAGAGCTAGATCACCGACGCCAAGTTCGGGTTTTATCGCCTTCTGCTTATTGCCGACTGCTTATTACCTTCTGCTCTTCCCCAGTCCCCAGTCCCCGGCCCCTGAGACCTGGCACCTGGCACCTCCTCTTCGTCACTGCTTCTTGATCGCTACCTTCATGCCCGGGACGAGCCGCAATTGGCCGTCCGTCACCAGTGTTTCTCCTGCCACCAGGCCCTTTTGGACGACCGTTTCACCGGCGACATTGTCACCTGCGACCACAGGCCGGTATTCTGCCGTCATGTCCTGTCTCACCACAAAAACGTATTGGCCTACCTGCCCGGTCTGAACCGCCTGTGAGGGGACGACGACAGCATTAGGTTGAGTCGTAAGGGTGAGCGCAACATTCACAAACTGACCGGGCCAGAGCCGGTTGTCCGGGTTTTCAAATGTCCCCTTCAGCTTGATGGTACCCGTGGTGTTGTCAACGGCGTTGTCGATAAAGGTCAATACGCCTTTGGCGGGGTTCTGCTCCTGACTCGGAACGATGGCTTCAACTTTAAGGGAGCCTTCGGCGCGGTATCTCTTGACATCAGCAAGGTACTGCTCGGGAACGGAAAACGTGACATAGATGGGGTGAATCTGATTCACCACCACCAGCGCGGCATCGTTGTCCTTCACAAGATTTCCGGGATGGACCAGCAGGGCGCCCGTCCGGCCGTCAATCGGCGCTTGGATGGTGCAATAGCTCAAATCGATCCTGGCTTTTTCAATGGCCGCTTTATCCGCGCGCACAGATGCGGCGAGGGCATCAGCGTTCGTGCGCATGGAATCGTATTGCTCTTTCGAGACAATGCCCTCCTGAAAAAGCTTCGTGTAGCGTTCCGCTTCCGCCTTGGCGTTCTCTAACTGGGCTTGATCTTTCGCCAGATTGGCTTCCGCTTGTTGGAGTGCGGTGTCAAAGGGGCGCCGATCCAATGTAAACAGGAGATCGCCCTTCTTGACATCCTGGCCTTCGGTGAAATAGGCCTTCTCAACCCTCGCCGCCACCTGGGCCTTGACCGAGACCGTTGATTGCGCCTCCACATTGCCGATGGCGCGGACCTGGATGGGTACGGTCTTCAGGGTGGCAGTTGCGGTCGTCACAGGAACTGAGTAGCCGGGGGTCATGCCTTGTGATTCTGCTTTCTTGCTCGAGCACCCCGTCCACCAGAACACACAAAGCCCGAACAAAACAGCCCCAATGACGCGCCGTCTGTTAGGGTGGCATCCCCCTCGCCGGGCCAAAAAAGCATCGCAGTGATTGCACACCGACAGGGTGGCGGCCAAAGGTCGCACAGCCGGTTCTAGAACCCCGGAGCGAGTCCTGCCAGCACGACTTTCTGAGTAATCGATGGTCCCAGACTCCATGCCTCACTTTCTCCTTAACTTTACCAACCACTTTACCTGTAGTCAGTGCCCTCCAGCATTTCCTCGGCGATGGAAGCAAGGGCCTCGTAGACGTCTGATTCGACCTGAAGATTGTCCGCGAGCTTCTTGCTGCCGCTTAAACTGCAGCATTGTTGATCGATAATCGTCCAGTCGAGGTCTTCCTTGTGAGGGAAGTGCCGTCAGTGCTGGTCGGCCGGCAGAAAAAGAATGAGCCCCGCTGCTACACCCCTGCTGCCCAGGCAGTGTTCAGGCTGGACAAACGCCTGGCGCAAATGGGGCTTGCTATGCCTGGCCGACAGGTGTCGACCAGGAAGGGTGTGCGGTGATCCAGCAGACCAGGTGAATCTCCCTAATAATCACGCTTGCGGCCAAAGCGACCGCCCCCACCCCGCTGACCACCGCCACCCCGATGGGGGCCGCCGGAGAATCCCGTGCGCTGTGGCCGGGCTTCATTCACTGTGAGGGGCCGCCCCTCCAGGGATTGTCCGTTAAGTCCCTGGATCGCCCGCTGCATGTCTTCTTCATCGGCAAGCTCGACGAAGCCAAACCCTCTAGATTCGCCTGTCATCTTGTCGCGAATGACCGCGGCGGAAACAACTTGAAACCCAGCGTTGACCACAAATTCGCTGAGCACACTATCGGTCACACTGCGGGGAAGGTTCCCCACGAATAATCTCTGAGCCATTTGCTCCTCCAGATTTTGGGCAGCCCGTAACGGCAGCCTGTTCACACACCCTTGCTTCGAGCCGGGCCAGGAAGAGGCTTCTGAGATCCTTGCGAACCTCACGACCCTCCCTTGCACCCCATGCCAAGGAGCAATTGCCCAAAACCTGAATGGCTAAGGATTGAAACAGTTCTTGGACCGCAAGTGGGTACTGAACGACCCTGCCAAGCTTCCCAGCTTTGAACCTTCACCCTGCTCCTTGAGCCTTTAGCAACTACGATGTCTTTCTCACAGCCTCTTTGCCAGATTGATAAGAGGGCGGCACCGGCCGGTCACACCCGACGAACCGCTCTAACGCCGCGGGTCACATTCTTGAAGAGCCATCGCGATGTGATCGCCTTTGGCTGCTATCGGACTCGCTGGGATTCTCATATCAACTTGCGAATGAAAACATATCACTTTTCTTCCTTGGAAACTATCACAAAAAACCTAGAGGTCAAACGTGGGTGCGTCTCGCCGCACGGCCATTCTGCCCGCAACTTCCGTTCCCGCAAACAGACCGTGCCCCCTACCCGTATATGGCAGGTAGTAGGTGGTATGTAGGGGGAGGGGGAGGGGGAGGGGGAGGTTTTTCTCAACGTACCACTTACGACATACCACCTACCTCCTTTGTTTTCAACAACATTCCCGCTTCACCCTCGCTTTTTCCACAGCGGTCCTTTGTTTTCATAGACATCCCCGCTTAGTTCGTTCACTTTTTAAAATCAATTCAGAATCACAATTTGGCGGCGGCCACGGGTACCTGCTTGAGGTATTGGAATTCCTCCGGGTCTTCGCCCAGCACCATCCCGCGAAGGCGGGCCAAGCAGAGGTTTTCGGGCAGGGCGTATCGGCCGTGCTTCAGTGCATTGAGCTTCGAGTTCTGCTTGGCGGCTGCGGTGCGCGGTCCGGTGGAATGCTGCGCATTCCGGCGCGCGGCGGCGAGCAACCTGGGCGTCAGTTGGGGTGATTTGCGTAAGGACATGGTTCCTCCTGGGGCGGTGTTTTAGCTTAGCGAGGAAAGAGCTTCCCCGCGGGTTGGACTTTTCACATTAGTAGGCTACCACAGCAGGGAGGTGCTGTCAAGAGACAATGTGTCGACATGTCTAGCCCAGGACTTCTTCGATTGACTCATCGAATCATTGGCTCATTGAATCATTGAAGAGCACTTGCCGGCTCTTTTTTTGAATAAATCAGTGGGTCAATCAGTGGAATGCGTAAAATGAGGGTGCCGGAAGCGCCTGCCGTGCTTTGGCCGGCGAAATAAGCGCACACACAAGGTGGTCAATCGATTCGTCTGCTTTGAACGCATCGGTTGCGCTGCTCAGCGTGACATCCGTGCACTCGTGTGCCATGTTGTCATTCTGAGCATGGATAGCCGAAAGCGGCAATCCGTGATGTCAGAAGCAGGGTGCCGCCGGGTAAGACCGAAGGGCAGGTTCTTCGTGCCCTGCAAGGGCACAAGATGGTAGCCGGGGGCAACGCCCCCGGAAAGGGCCACGCTCGTTCCCCCGACCCTGGAGGGGTCGTATTCCCTTGGGCCGTGGGCCGCAAGACCGGGGTGACGTCACGCGCATTCGACCCTTTCAGGGTCGGACCTTGTAGGGGCGCATTTTCCGGGGGCGTTGCCCCCGGCTACTGTATGGATCCCCTGCGGGGATCAAGGATGGACCGTTCCGAGGACGTTCTGGGTGCGCCAAAAGCAAGTAAAACGCCTTCCGGCCCGCTTGGCCTAAGTTACTCAATTGAAACGAGTAATTCATCGAGTTTCTGGAGAACGCAGCGGAGCGCAGCGAAGAATCTTGCTCTGGACTTTTCCGCCGAAAAACACAGGGCGATGCCGTCGGTTTCTTGAGATACTCAGGACGCTTCCAAAGGCCAAAGGCCGTTCCTTCCTCGCTGGAAGTCTCCAGTGAATCAGGACTGGCGGCCCAGACTTCCGAGGCCGCCACCACTCAGCAACACAGATTTAGCCCACTACCCGTGTGGGGGTAGTGACTCAATTTGAAAAATGAGTGGAAGGAAAAATGGGTAGTGTGATATTCGTGCGTTGCTAGCTGAATAACAATATTCCAAGCTTTGTATGGGGACTTTTGTACTATTGCTTTGAAAGTATAGGGTCGGATAGGATAAGGTTAGACCAGTACTCTAAAGGGGGTGAGTCGTGAAAACTAAGCGTCGTAAGGTGCTGGAGGAATTTCTTGCCGCATTGAATGATCACATGTCTCGCCCCAAGTTTATTGGTTCTGACATGCGCTTGGTGTTAGCTCGCGACGAGTTAGAAAGATACGTGATGGTGCCCTGGCGCAAGTATGTTTGGCCAGAGTTTTTGGCGTGGGTGCGGGGATGGGTAGTCTCCTAAATGTGTGTTGGTGGTTTCTATTTTTCTGGCGTGGAAAGTTCAGCGGCCTGGCTTGAAATCAACTTCTCAGCCGTCGAAAGGAGCAATCGTCGGTCAGGTTCAGTCATCACCTTGAAGAGGGCGAGCAACTCCCGCTCTCGGGGGGTCAGCGATTGGCTGTTAACGAGGCGCACTTTCTTCTCCCGCTTTCTGGCGCTCACTGATAGAATTCCTCCATGCTGTTTCTATTTCGCTCACTGATCTTGGCAAACCTGATTGTAGTCCTTTTGGCTGTTGTTGTGGTATTGGTTGCGGCGTTGGTCTTTAGTTGGCCATGGACCATGCCGCGCGGTGGGTTCCGACCGAAAGCCAAACGGCGTAATGGTGGTTTCGTAGATGTGTGTTGAGGGAATATATTGCGAAAACACTGTTACGTGTCCCATTGCTCCTGTATCCACTTGAATTGATCTTGTGGGCCACTAGCTATCCCAAACCCCGACCATCTGCCGTTCATTCCCTCTGGCAGCTCCAGCACTAATAGAAAAGCTCCAGGATATGCAATCTTTGCAATATCACGTAAAACGGTATGGTTTAAGGTTCCACTATTATCAACAACCAACCAAGTGTTTGGGAACCAATGCCACCATCCGTACCCTTTTGCCCTTAAAAAATCCAATAATGCTTGTGGTTGGTTGGGCGTTACTGGGGCGTCGAGGCAGATTATAAATCGCTTCTTCATTTCTGTTCGCCTCCAGAATTCGTGCCTGAAGACGAATTTATCGGAATAATTCCTGCTTCCGGCTCAGGCTGAAAGACTCCTACAACGCTATCACCTAAGAGTCCTTTTTGAATGGCGAGTTGCTGAATTAGATACGTCTCGGTACGTAGAAGATCGGCGTTTCTATAGAGACAATATATGTAAGCCCCAAGGTATAGAGTTATGGACATTGTTAAGCATACAGAGAGCGTAACTAGTAGCCAAACTGGGGCACTCCACTTTAATGCCCCCAGCGTTGCAGTAACACATAGTCCAATTAGCCAAGCGAGCGGCTTCAACACGGTTGACCGCGAACCGTGGGCGGTTGCCTTCTGAAAGAAGGCGGCCATCATATTGAGAGGTGGCATTAGAATTTTCGCTACAGCACGTCGCACACGATTAAACATTTTGCCTTTCCGTCGTAGCCGTGATACACTACAACCACTAACGGAAAGGTAGAACGCTGGCCCGCCGCCACAGCTAGCGAGCGCTGACCTTGCCGCAGACAATAAACCTATCCCTCATATCCTACACTAGGAGATCGTTCAATGTCTATGCGCAGAACTCAGTTTGAAGTTTTCTTTCGGTAAGGGCCACGCGGGCTAAAGGTTGGCTCGGGTAAGAGTGCCGCGACTTCTTCGATGCTCCAAACATGGTCAGAAACTCCAGCTTCCATTGCCGGTGTAACCCTGAGTGTACCGTGAACCTTCGCAAAATTATAGTGCATGAAGTAGAGTGCCACGCTGTAGGCATGGTTTTCGACTTTCTTGCTGAATCCGTTTGTAAGTCGCGTGAACCTCCGATTCCCCATCCTCATACTAAGATTCTGGCGCTCCACGTAGCTCGTCGAAATGTGGGCTTGATCTGGCATTCCCATAATGACCTTACGCTCAGTCCCCACGCATTCGGCTGGACTATACCTCACTTCCTCTTGGCTCGCGGCGTACAGTTTTGACAGCATCGCGTAATCAATCTCACTCCCGAAAGAACCTTCGACGGCATCAAGGTAGACTCTCAGTCCGTCAGTCGTCAGTTGAATCCGGTGGGCGAGGCGACCCGCGAGATCATCAATGAAAATGCGGGCGCTCTGCAAGTCGCGATTTCCCACTAGGAACGAAGGAACTAGCTTTGTTTGCGCGTCAATCGCAACCCAGGTCCACACGTCTCCAAAACCGAACTGGCCTCGTTTTTCAGCGGGGACGTTCTTTTGCTTCGCATAGCAGAAGCTCCAGCACTCATCGCACTGAATTCGCTTGCACTTCAGTCCACGCAGTACGTGATCTTGATATTCAGCGCACGCCATGCCAATCTCCGGTAATAGTTTTAGGACAGTATTGAAAGCTACATCGCACATGCGAGATGTGGCCCTGAGAGAGTTTCCCTCTACGAGAGAGGATATGATTTGAGATCGTTTCTGTACAGTTAGCTTGTTCATGTCTATTATTATGCCAAAGCGCTCACGCATTGTCAAGAACTATATTCTCCTTGTTTTCATAGTAGTACGTATTCAACGTGAATTAAATGAAACAGCGTATTGACTTTTGGTGATTATGTCAGATGTCCTTTTACCTTGCAATATGGACACGAATCGAGAGGCTTCAAACTACATCTTGACACGAAACGGCCCAAAGTGTATTATGTAAGGGTTGTCACGAGAGACCGGGCTTGAGCCAGTGTTTTAGCCGACACACCCAAGCCCGGTCTAGAAAGGACGGAGCGCCATGTCATAGCTGGCAGCCCTCGGAAGGCTGAAGGCGGGGGGAAACCCCCGCCCTACAACTCTCGACCCATTTTCATTATAGAACAATTGCGAGGAGGTTTCAATGGGAAATTCAATAGAAGGCGCGCGTTCCGTTCTGGAAGGCATGAGGAAACAGCGTGAAGAACTGGATGCCGCAATCGCCGTAATGGAGAAGTGGATAGCGTCTCAAGGTGGAGTTGTCTCGACTGGAACCGCAAATACTGGGCAGATCGGACAGGATGAGTTTTTCAGGATGAGCACGCCCGAAGCGGTTAAGAAATTCCTGAAAATAGTTGGGAAGCCTGCGCGGGCAACTACGGATATAGTAGACGGACTGAAACGCGGCGGTCTTACCGCTGCAAATTATACCAACGTCTATACTGCCTTAACCCGCCTACAAAAGAAGGATGAGGTTGTAAAAGTCGGCGACAACTGGGGTTTGGAGGAATGGTATCCGCCAGCACCACGGGAGACGAAACCGGCGAATGGCAAAGAGGGACCAAGTGAAGAGGGCGAAAGCGACCTCGATGCGCTCAAAGAGCTTGAAGCGGGACAGGAACAGGAGAAAGATAAATGAAGGCGAATATTTCAAGATTGGTCTCCTTAGCACTTGCAATATATCTAGGCTCTCCGGCGTCGGCCCAAGTTCCAAAACCGAAGCATGAATCTCGCTTGCATCATGTTTTCGCAGCACATCGCGACATCGACAACCTTCAACAAAGGTTCGATGACATTAAGTGTGCGCTCGTCCTAATCGAAGCAGGCCCAAGCGTGGGAACTGGTTTTTACATCAGCAGCGACGGAGATGTGGCAACGGCTTCACATGTTCTTGGAGCACGCACCTTTTCTCGCACCCCAGATTCACGCATAAGAGTTAGTATTGCCATCCCAACATCATTGTGGATCACGAACTACAAAGGTGAGAGAACAGAAGTCTCCGCCAAAAAGGTTGAGGAAAATCCTGACGCTTGGCTCGCTGATGTTGCCCTCATTAAGACTGGAACAAAAACGGGCTGCTGGTTACGAGAGGGCGACGACCGAAAATCTCATCCCGGGAAGCACCTGATAGCTATGGGTTTTCCTGGGATTTCATTCCAAGCATTGACGATCTATACGGGCATCATGAGCGCACGGTTGACAACCAATCTTCCGACCGTCATCTTGGACACGGGCGAGGCGGTGCGCCCACCAAATGAATTCATACGAGTCCAAATGCCTATTTCTACGGGGTTGTCTGGTGCTCCGATTATTGACGATGAGAATCAAGCTATCGGTGTGGTCACGAACGCTGGTGGGTGGACAAAGGATTTAGAGAATTTATTGATGGTTTTCCGAGCAGGTGCGCTCCAAGTCTTCCAGCCACCACTGCCGCCCCCAGACCCTAAGCAGCCAGCTAATGAAATGAGATTCAGTCTCAACTCGTGGGCTTTGACGGCTGAACTGGCTGGTCTTTTTCACGATTATGCTTCTCCAGGTTACGGAGATGCTGTATCGCTTCGGTACTTGAGGAAACCGCAGCAACATAATCAGCCATCCGCATCACGCGACCACTGAAAAACACCCGTTCATTCGGGTCCGCGATGCGTGCCGTAGTGGCGATTCCAGAAAGCACGACCGTTTCAGAGTTGTTTATGTCGGAGTCAACAGCTTTTACTTCCTTCGTGGTCTGCTTGTCCTTCGCATCGGCAGTGGGTTTAGATTTGTGGTCTTGGGACGCAACCACAGAAGGAAATAGGATCAAGACAAGCGCAATCGACAATACCGACCAAGCGACAGACCTTCTCATTGCACACCTCCCCGTAGGAGTCTCATTTACACCACATTTAGATGCGTGTCAATAGTCATTTGGATTAAAGTTCAATCATTTTTGGACGACCATCTGGCCTTGGCAGCTTTTCTAGCGCTCTCTCTCCTTTGCTGAGCAGAGAGTTTATCGGCCCTTGCCTTGCCGCCTTTGAGTCCACCGAGCCTTCCGAGGGCGACGGCTGAGGGATTCTTCTGCTTCTTGGGTGAGGCTGCTTCTCCGGTAAGCAAGCGCCCTATCTCATGCGCCCGCTCATTTGCGTCACGTGGGAGCTTCTTTGGGATTATCATGCGACCATTGTCGCATACCAAGAAGGCTAGTCAAGAGGCAAGAAAATCAAAATGAGTCACTACCCGTGTGGGAGCTGCGTTGACTGGCATTGCGAGCCTGGAGTAACCTGTAGTTCTGTGTTGGATCGACAAGGAACTTTCGGGTGCTTGCTGCGGATGCTGCCTCTTCACCAAGCTGGGCGCGCCTCCAGGGTTGGCCCTAGGGCTATCATGGCAGGTCCGCGGTCTGGCAGTTTTCGCCGGGCCGCCCTAATACTCTGCGCACTATGGGGATTGTCGGCTGCGTGCCTAGCCTCGGAAAGATTATCGCCATCAGCCTTGCCACTGCAAACCACACCTCTCCTGTGGGACCAAGGCTGCGTTATTGCCGATCTGGACGGGGATGGCCGTCCCGACTTCGCCATCGTACGGGCAGAGGGTTGGGATTCAAAAGGCCTCCGGTATCGAATTGAGCTTCAGCTCACCACAGGCGTCAGCCCGAGTTCTTTCAGCGTTTCCGCCGAGAAAAGCGGACTGCGTCTTGTCCCCCGCGACGTGGACGGCGATGGGGACCTGGATCTGATCGCCATGAGCGCTCGGGCGCTTACCCCAGTCGGGGTTTGGATCAACAACGGCCATGGTGAGTTCACCCGAGGTGACCCAACTGCCTATCCACGTTCTATCTGGACCGAAGGCCCCATAGTCGTCTCGTATGCTCTGCAGGAGGCGCTCAAAGCAACTGTTCCTCAGTCCTACCGGTCTTGTATTGAATTCTCCAACGAGTCTTATCTCTGCAACAACTCGCTCTTCGAGCGACTCCCTCTATTCCCGGGCGCTGCCAGCGCTCAAAAGGGCGCCGCAGGATGGCCGCAAACGAGAGCCCCGCCTTTTGTTTGTTCCCTCAACGACCAAGCTAGGCGCCGAGCACTAATGCTGCCCTCGGGATTGATGGCGCGGCGGGTGTGCCTGCCGGCGGGAGCCGCACTTGGACCAAGCCGCGCGCTCCCTCAGAGCTCGAGGGTGTTCAGGGGAGCTGTTTGAGGAGCAACCCGTAGGCCGGATTTCTCACCACGTTTGCATGCTCTTAACGAGCTGCTGGAAGGGCGGGGCTTCAGCCCCGCCGAAATCGCTGCTCCCGCCCGCACCGCGCGCAGCTTGCTGCAGCAAGCTGCGCGCGGCGCGGGACACACGAATAGGCAGGAAGACCCTGTAACGGCGGGGCTGAAGCCCCGCCCTTCCGGGCCCGCGGTGAGAAATGCGGGGTAGGCCGGCGGTGGACTTTTGCTCATCTCGCGACAGCAATTACAGCTTCGGTATCAGTGACAGGCCCGCGCTCGTTCATTTGCTGGACGGGTGGAAAGATTCAGGAAGGTGACCCATGAAGAATCACTCCCATGCCACAACGGCTCTGATTCTTGTCGCTTGCTGCGCTCCGTGGCTTTCGTCAAGTTGCAGCCGCGGATCGAGCTCCGACCATGCGCCCCCGGCAACGGTTGAAAAAGCCCCGGACCCCGCCATCGTGGAGGCGTCGGACCCCGAACAATTTTCCCTGACGACAGTAGAGCAGCGTCCTATCTACGACGAGCTCAAGGTGAATGGAGTAGTGACGCCCGATGTCAACCGCTCGGTCCCGGTGCTTTCGCTGGCGGGAGGCCGCGTGGTGGATATCCGCGCCAAGCTGGGGGATGACGTGACCAAGGGCCAAGTCCTGTTACGGATCAACAGCCCGGATGTTTCGCAGGCTTTTGCCGACTATCAGAAGGCCCAGGCCGATGAGGTGCTGGCCCGCCGCCAACAGGAGCGCTCGGAGACGCTCTTAGCCAAAGGGGCCATCGCGCAACGCGATTTGGAGGCCGCCGAGGATGCCGAGCAGAAAGCGAAGGTGGATTGGGCCACGGCGGCGGAGCGCCTTCGCGTGCTGGGCGCGGAGGTGAGCCACCCCTCGCCCATCGTGGAGGTTAAGGCGCCGCTCTCGGGGACCATCGTCGAGCAGAACATCACCGGCGGCACGGGAGTCCGTTCGTTGGATAATTCTCCCAACCTCTTTACCATCGCGGACCTCTCCCGCGTCTGGGTCCTGTGCGACGTTTATGAGAACAACCTCTCGCAAGTCCGACTCGGCGACTACGCGGAAGTCCGGCTGAACGCTTACCCGGACCAGGCTTTGAAAGGGCGCGTCAGCAACATCAGCCGCGTGCTCGATCCGAGCACTCGCACCGCCAAAGTGCGTCTGGAATTGGATAACGAGCGCCGTCAGATGCGGGCCGGTATGTTCGCCACCGCGACGTTCCGCTCCCAGAGCAAGCAGCTCCGCTCCCTCGTGCCCGCCAAAGCCGTGCTGCGCCTCCACGATAAGGATTGGGTTTTTCGCGCAGAAGGCGGCCACCGCTTCCGCAGGATTGAAGTTCAGGCGGGGCGCGTCTCCAGCGACGGCTTCCAAGAAGTCATCGCGGGACTTGCACCCGGCGACCAGATTGTGGCCAACGCCCTGCAATTCGCCAGTGCCGCGGATACAGAGTAAGAGACATGATCAAGCACCTCGTCGATTTCGCGTTGCGCAACCGATTTCTCGTCTTGAGTATCGGTATACTCCTCCTGATTTGGGGCATCATCTCGTTTCACAACTTGCCCGTGGAGGCCTACCCGGATGTAGCGGACAAGTACGTTTGGGTCATTACCCAATGGCCCGGCCGCGCCGCCGAAGAAGTGGAACAACAGGTGACCATCCCCATCGAGATTCAGATGAACGGTGTGGGCCACCTCACCCACCTGCGCTCCATTTCCCTCTCGGGGCTTTCATTTGTCACCATTATCTTCGACGATGATTCCAACAATCTGACCAACCGCCAACAAGTGTTAGAGAAGCTCACCTTGGTCAACCTGCCCGAGAATCTTAGCCCCCAAATCGGACCCGACTTCAGCCCGGTAGGGCAGATCTATTTCTATACCCTCACCAGCAGCAACCCCATGATCGACGTCATGGACCTGAAATCGCTGCAAGACTGGGTCATGGTGAAGGAACTCCTCTCCGTACCCAACATCGCGGCGGTCTCCATTTTTGGCGGGATCACCCGCGAGTACCAGGTGCAGGTGGACCCCAACCAAATCGTCGCCCATCGCTTGAGCATCGGCCAGGTGGAGCAAGCGTTGGCGGCTAACAACGTGAATGCGGGCGGCAGCTTCATCCAAAAAGGCCAGCAGGCCTTCAACATTCGCTCCATCGGGCTCATGAAGAATACGGACGACATCGGCTCGACCGTGATCGCAGCACAAAATGGAACACCCATCCGTGTGAGGGACGTGGCGGATGTGGTGCAAGGTCCCAAGATTCGCCTCGGACGTCTCGGCAAGGCGATTCACCGCGAGGACGGACGGGTGATCGATGACGACGACGTGGTGGAGGGCATCGTCCAAATCAGGAAAGACGCCGATGCCGCTCCCACCCTCGAGGCCCTGCACGCCAAGGTCAAGTACCTCAACGAACACGTGTTGCCGCCCGGCGTGAAGATAGTTCCCCATATCGACCGCAGCGACCTCGTGAGGTATACCACGCACACCGTCCTTCGCAACCTGAGCGAGGGAATCATCCTGGTGGTCGTCATCTTGTTTTTCTTTCTCGGCAACATACGCAGCGCTCTGATTGTCGCCCTTACCATTCCCTTTTCGCTCTTATTTGCTTCCATCGGCCTTGACCTCCGCCACATTCCCGCCAATCTCCTCTCCCTCGGGGCACTCGACTTCGGCATGGTCGTCGATGGAGCGGTGGTGATGGTTGAGAATATCCTGCGCCGGCTCGAAATGGATGCGAACGGCAACAGCTCGAAGAGCGTGGGGGAGACAATCCGAGATGCAGCGCACGAAGTGCAGCGGCCCGTTTTCTATGCCATTACGATTATCATCACCGCCTACATGCCCATTTTCACTCTGCAGCGGGTTGAAGGCCGCCTGTTCCGGCCGATGGCCTGGACCGTGGCGTTCGCTTTGCTGGGCGCCCTGCTGTTTTCTATGTTGCTCGCGCCGGTGCTGTCCAGTTTCTTCTTCCGTCGCCAGACTAGCGAATGGCGTAATCCGCTGCTCGCCTTTCTCACCAAGCGATATCGCCATGACCTTCCCTGGTGCATCCGTCATCGTTGGGTGACCGTTAGCGGCGCCGTGGCCGCTCTCCTCTTGACCCTCTACCTAGCTTTCGGCGGTGTGATCGGCTCCGAGTTCTTGCCTCACCTCGATGAAGGCGCCATCTGGGCCCGAGGTACGCTGGCTCCCAGCGTTGGCCCCGATGAAGGCGAACGGATCATGGACCAGGCACGCATTGCCTTCGCCCGATTCCCGGAAGTAACTCAGGTTGTCTCGCAGGTGGGCAGGTCCGATGACGGCACTGACGCCACGGGCTTCTTCAACACCGAGTACTTCATTGACCTTAAACCCCGAAAGGAGTGGCGCAAGCAGTTCCATGGAGACAAAGAGGAACTCATCGCCGCCCTGGACCGAGAGGTTGAGAAGATCCCCGGCGTCATTTGGGGATTCTCCCAGCCCATCGCGGACAACATGGAGGAGGCGGTCAGCGGAGTAAAGGGTCAGCTTGCCGTCAAGCTGATTGGTAGCGATTTGAAATTACTCGAGGCCAAAAGCGAGGAAATTGCCATTGTCATGAGGACGGTGCCGGGTGTCGCCGACCTGGGCGTCTTTCGTGTCCTGGGCCAGCCGAATGTGGACCTCATTGTAGACCGCGCGAAAGCCGACCGGTTTGGTATAAACGTGTCGGATGTACAGGACGCCACCGAGACCGCCGTGGGGGGGAAAGCCGTTAGCCAGATTTTGAAAGGTGAGCGCCGTTACGATCTGATGGTGCGTTATCAGGAACCCTACCGGCGAACGGTGGAAGACATCTCGGGTATTCGTATCCTGGCGCCTTCAGGGGAGCGTGTTTCGCTTGCACAACTTTGTGACGTCAAAGTGGAAGATGGCGCCTCCATGATTTACCGCGAGGCGAACTCGCGCTACATCGCCATCCGTTACAGCGTACGAGGCCGTGACCTCGGCAGCACGGTTGAGGAAGCCATCCGCGCAGTGAATGAAAAGGTCAAGCTTCCCCAGGGGTACCGGCTGGATTGGGCGGGCGAGTACGAGAGCCAGCAACGTGCCAACAAAAGGCTGGCGTATATTGTTCCCATAACTCTCCTGCTGATTCTGCTGATTCTCTATACAGCCTTTGGCACGTTTAAGTGGGCGTTCCTCATCCTTTTGAATATGGGGATGGCCCCCGTCGGTGGTATGCTGGCATTATTCTTCACCGGAACGCACTTCAGTGTTTCCTCGGGGGTTGGATTTCTCGCGCTATCCGGTGTCTCCGTGCAGACGGGGGTGATCATGGTCGAGTATATCAACCAGCTCCGCGCACGTGGGCAGGCAGTGATGGAGGCAGCGGTGGAAGGCGCGGTCCGACGTCTCCGACCGATAATGATGACCATGTTGGTCGCAACTCTGGGGCTGCTGCCGGCGGCCCTCTCTCACGATATCGGCTCTGATTCTCAGCGGCCTTTCGCCATCGTGATCGTTGGTGGCCTGCTCACCAACCTTCTTATAAGCATTGTTCTCCTCCCCACCCTTTACGTCTGGTTCGCGCGCCCCTCCGACACATTGCCAAGTCCTGAACAAGGAGTTGGGGAGTAGTAAATTGCGGCAAGGAGATTGCCCCCCGCGGCTCACCGCCAAGCCAAGGTGGTTACTGAATTCTCTTTCAACGAAACTCCGGCCGCCCTATTCGCGAGCCGCAGCTCGATCGCCCTTGCGGGGCCCGCGTTGGTAACCACGAGCACCTGTTGGCCGTCTGGATTTTCAAGGCCGACGTGCTGTAGATCAACGGCCGCGCTCTGCGAGTCAAAGCGGCGCGCCCCGCGACGGATGACACGGGAGTAATGAGCAAAGGCCCAGTATTGTCCGCTGCGTGTGATCTCCTTGGTCTGCGAGTTGATCGTCACCACGCCGCCGCATGAGAACGGTCCGATATTCGGCCGGCCACGCTCATCAAGAGCCAAGTTCCAGGAGGTGATGGAGCGGCACCAGTTGCGTAGGATCCCACTGAGAGTCACACCCCACTTGCACCAATCTGTCAGATAGCCGGGGTCTCTGTAGTCCGGGCCGCCTTCCGTCCAATACATCTCTACCCCCGGAAAGGCCTCATGGACCCTGGTCATCATGTCGGGAGTACCAGCGTAGCCGTGCCAGGCAACGGCATTGCAGTATTTGCGAAGCTTGTCGTCCTCCAGTTCGTCCACGACACGTCCCCATAAATTGTAGTTGTGGTCCAAAAGCCAGATCTTGGCCGGTATCCCACTGCGTTCGAATAGCGGGCCCAGATGGTCGCGCACAAATTCAATTTCGCTCTCCTGGGACCAGGTGCATGCGGGCATTCGGCCATCCTGATCTGCATCCACTTCGTTCTGTGGTGTTACCGCCTGCACCGGCACGCCCTCGGCTGCATACCCCTGCAGAAACTTGAGGAAATATTTCGCGTAGACCGGCAAGTAATGGCGGTACATTGAGCCGCCCAGCATCGTGCCGTTGAATTTCATCCAGCCGGGCGGGCTCCAAGGACTAGCAAAAAGGAACAGGTCAGGATTCATCTGTCGCGCCTGGCGCAGCACAGGCAGAATGTATTCGCGGTCGTGTTCGATCGAAAATCGCGTGAGATCCGGATCGGGCTCGCCCTCATCGAAACTGTAAACCTTTACCGCGTAGTCGCTCGATCCGACGCAGATGCGGCAAACGCTGAGCCCCATTTCCGAGGGATGGAACATCTCATGGAACAGTTGCTCGCGCACTGGGGGTGCGAGCTGATTGAACATGTAGCAGGCAGCGTCGGTAAAGGCGCCCCCAAATCCCAAAATCTCCTGGAACTTTTTGCTGGGGTCCAACTGGATCTGATCGGCCCCAGGGGTCTCCCGGGCTGGACCCCACGCGGCCAGAGGGGCGGCGGCAAACCGTTCTTTGCCGGACGTGACCCAAATGGAGATCTCCCCGCCAATATTCGGAGTCTTGTTTCCCGGCCCGGCCAATGCGGCCGCTTGCCGGACTGCCCCTTTAGGAGCAATTGCTGCCGCCAGCCCCAGAGCTGACATTCCGAGAAAATCGCGCCGCGAACTTTGTCCTGTCATTGCCGCCTCCCTTAATCCAAGGGTTTCCTTGCGAAAAC
>JBEKVC010000020.1:0-29256 GCA_049514395.1 Terriglobia bacterium | reverse complement strand
TGAGGGCGAGGATCACCGGAACGGGTTTTGGGGCATCGGCTGGAATGTAGATCAGAAGATCCTCGCGGGCCTTATCTTCTTCGGGTGAAAAGTAGATGGTCACCTGCTTGCGGATTGCCTTTCCCTCAAGCGCTTTGTTGTCGACATCGAAGACATTGAAGCGGATATGTTTCGGCGGCCTCGGACTGCGGCCGTAAACGTTGGTCTCAAAGAGCTCGAGAATCTCCGCGCGCCGGCGCTTCATCCACTCGCGCGCCGTAGGGACAGGCTTGCCGTTATTGAGGATGAGCGGGTCGGGAAGATTGAACGTTCCGGCCTTTGACTCGTCGTAATTGGCTGAAGACGGCCCTTGTGCATTAGCTGCGAGGCAAGAAGCCATCAGTGCAAGCGCAGCACAACACGACCAATTTCTTCTCATAACAGACGTCCTCACGAGTGGCCATCCTGGAACCGCAGCCCCAACGTGGCGGCTCCGCGCTGCGACCTTCAGGTCGTCACCGGCGACTTTGGACGTGTTACGAACCTCGGCCTCGAAGGTTAAAGACTGACATCATTCCAGCGAGTCCGATGACGCGGAGCGAGATTTGATTGTACAAGCCCCGAGTTCACCTAACAGAGGCATGCTAAAAGCCTGTTGCCAGCAAGCCCCCATCAACAGGAAAAATGACACCTGTGACGAAGCTCGCTCCTGGTGAGCACAGGTAAATAACCGGGGCAACCAGTTCGTCTAGTTCCCCCAAGCGTCCCAGAGGAGTCCGAGCAATCGCCTGTGCACCTCTTTCGGTCCCATCAAGAATTGGTTTGTTCAAGTCGGTCAAGAAGAAGCCTGGAGCGACCGCGTTGACCCGGATTCTCGCCCCAGCCCATTCAGAAGCCAGGCTGCGGGTCAATTGTCCAATGGCTGCTTTGCTGGCGGCGTAGGCTGCAGTTTCCGGAAAGGCGACGAAAGCGCTCAACGATGCAATATTCACAATGGACCCAGGCCGCTTATTCTGAAGGCGCCGCGCAAAACTCTGACACGCAAGGAAAGTACCCTTCACGTTTACATCGAACACTCGCTGCCAGTCTTGTTCGCGCATCTCCAAAGCCGGGACCTTCAGATGCGTGCCCGCGCTGTTCACAAGGATGTTTGCCTCTTCGCCGAATGAGTTGGCGGTTTCCTGAAAGGATTGCTCAACCGAATCACGGTCAGTCACATCCATCGAAACCGGTAGCGCTCGGCCTCCGCGTTGCCGGATCTCCTGGGCTGTCGTCGCGAGTGGATCATAGCGCCTGCCCCACAAGGCCACGCTGGCCCCCGCCTCTGCCAATCCCAAAGCTATCGCCCGTCCAATCCCGGTGCCGCCGCCAGTCACCACGGCAACGGATCCTCTGAGGTTAAACAGACGATCTACAGCATCACTCATAGTTCCCACACTTGATTCCTTTTCACGTGCTGCCGTGGGACTTGCTAAGAAGGATGCAGCTCCTACTGTGAATTGAATTCCCTTACCGCCTCAGCCATAGCCAGCATATTGGCTTTCGGCATTCCAGCGCCGACCCCACCACCCAGAGAAAGGATGATACCGTCTCTGCCCACCTTCTGCAGCAGGTTGAGCACCGTCAGCTTGACAATTTGAGGTGTACCGCGCGTTCCGATCTCCAATGGAGCTATGTTCCCCATCAGGCAGATCTTGCCTGAGGTTCTCCTCCGAACTTCGTTAATTTCCAGTTTAGGAGTCCAGTTTAGTACGTCGAAGCCGACGTCGACCAAATCTTCTAGGAAGGGTTCGATATTCGCGTCGTTATGGTATACCTTGACCCAAGCTTTGGGAAAGCTGTCAAAAACTCGTCTCAAGTAAGGATGGCCGAACTCCAAGTAGTGCTTGCGTGAAAGAAAACCCACGATATCGTCCAGGATGAATATCCCTTCGACGCTGCCGCCGATAACTTCCGCCTGGGCTCGGAGCCAATTGATCGTGGCGTCGGTTGTGTAGGACATCAGCTTGTGTACACCGCCTGGGTTGTCGGTTATATCCAGCATGAGCTGCGTCAGGCCACGCAGGAAGGCAGCCGAGCAAAGAGGCCCGCGAGCCGTCACCACGGGGATTATGTAGCCTGCCTCGAGAATGCGCGTCCTTTGCGCTTGGTATCGGTGGAGCGCCGCGGACATCAGGCCATCCGCGCAGGGGTCTACGGTCGGGAAATGATCCAAATCCTCCAGGCGGAATAGCATGGGCAATTGGGAGGGAGGTTGATCCTGCAAGAAGCGGATCCTGCAGCCTAAAGCGGACGGTTCGATCGCCATGCCATATTCCACCCACCAAGAGGGAAACACGATGATCTCGGGGAACTCTTCCATGATCCTGAGGTTTGCGTGGAACCATACTTCCGGATCAAAGTAGTAGTCAACGTGCTTGATGCCCAGATATCCTGGGATCCAGGGACTGTCGATGATGAGAGAAACAGGTACGCGGTCGGCGCGCCGCGATTTTGCGACTTTCTTGAATAACTCCCATTGTTCGGGGCGCATGGTGCGACCTCACTTTCTAATTCCACGGCGATTTCGGATTTTTCGCATCGCGGTGGGCAGGAACAGCCCCCCTGCGATACGCGCGCCAGCTCTCAGTGCGCCCCGCTGACTTTCGTGTTGATTCCCGTCAGTCGTGGTTGAAATCCGCCTGGACATTGAACACGCCGAATTGTCGGTCCTCTTTCTCGCGGTGCGCAGCCATAGCCCAGAGATACGCGATGCGATGTCCGGGGACGGAAACGTTGGGGTGATATCCGCCCGACATCAGGACGGCGTCGCCCTCCCGCACGACGGTGACCAACTCCGGGTGCTCGAGGTTGTTGTAGACCAATTGAATGCCGTAGGCGGGCCACGGCATGTCGAAGTAGACGTACATTTCCTCGAGCATCTCGGCGTGCTCATGCGGGGGCCAGCTCGTCCAGTTGCCGGGATCGGAAATGGTAAAGCCCAGAAGCAAACGCCCTGCCTCAATGTTTCTCCCCAGGCAGATGCTGACCTGACGCACGTTTCCGGGCTTGCCGCTGGTGAACTTCAGCGCCGGATCTTTCGCGATCTCCGCATAGGGCAGGAAGCGCAGCGGGTAGCGATTCTCCACGTCAGAGGAAAACTCGGCGAAGTCCGTCTGCGCTGCGGTGCGGACCTCGATGGCGCTGCTGCGGGGTATGTAGATGGAGTCGTACTGAGCAAACCCGAAGCTTTCTCCGTCCACCTGAACCGTGCCGCTCCCCGAAAGGCAGACCAAGCCGGTCTCGTGGTCACCGTTATTGAAAGACACCGACGGGGTGGAGCGGTTCAAGATAATGCGCCCGTAACAGAGATGTCGGCTGGTGCTGTTGCTCGGCGTAACTGAAATATCGCGACCCAAGTGCCGGTTGGTATTTCGGAAGACCATCTTTTCCACGACGGGATGTTCCTGCATGTTCATGGCGTGCTCCTCCTCATTCTTCGAGCCGATCGCTTTCCTCCCATGGGTCCCTTCGTCGCTAGAAACTAATTTTGGGGATCCGATCATCTTCTGGGTCGGCCCACCTGGCGTTCGGAATCGTGGGCGCCCAGCCGGGCCTCAGGGGATCCTGGTCGTAAGGATAGGGGCCCAAGCGTTTGTAGGCGTCAACGTACTTCGCCAGTTTGTCGCGATCGAGTGTCACTCCAAGACCGGGGGAGTTCGGCACCGCCATCGAGCCCTGTTCGAACCGCATCTTCCCGCCCGCAATAATATCATCCGTCAAGTGGTGATAGTGAGCATCGGCGGCAAAGGTCAAGTTCGGAATAACCGCGCCCAGATGCAACATCGTCGCCAATTGGACTCCAAGCTCGCCCGAGGAGTGAACGCCGACACCGAACTGAAAAGTCTCGCAGATCGCCGCGGCCTTGATGCAGGGGCGAAGGCCTCCCCAGAAAGTTGTATCCAGAAGAATGATGTCCACGGCTGGATGGAGGATGTTGGCGGCCAGTTGCTCGAAATTGACCACCACGGTGTTGGTCGCCAGCGGCACCCGGAGTTTCTCTCGAGCCCTTCGCATTCCGTTCAGGCCGAAGACGGGATCTTCCAGGTAATCGTTGTTCAGGTCTTCAATCGCTCGGCCGAATTGGATGGCCTGCTCTGTAGACCACACGGCGTTTGGGTCAAACCTCAGCCGATCCCGGGGCAATGCGGCAGCGAGCGCGCGATAACACTCCAGGTCGTACTCCGGCGGAAAAACCCCGCCCTTCAGCTTATGCGTGGAGAAGCCCCATCGCTGCTTAAGTTCTTGTGCGTGCGCCACGAGCTGCTCAATGGTGCGAACTTCTCCAGTCGCATCGGCGGGGCTGGGATAACGGAAAAAGAGATAGGACGCAAACGGAACCCGGTCCCTCAAGCGGCCGCCGAGAATCTCGGAGACCGGAACTCTCCAAGACTGCCCCAAGATGTCGAGACATGCGAATTCAAGCGCCGCGACGATTTGCGTTCGATTGTTGTAGAGAGAAGCCGTTGGGTTACTGATAAGGAATCGTAGCTCTTCGAGCCGGGCCGGATCCCGGCCGACAAGATAAGGCTTTAGGCGGCGGAATGTTTCTTCACTCGACTCGCCGCCTCCTCCCATTTCGCCGAGGCCGACCAGCCCATCGTCCGTTTCGACCTCGATGATGGTTCGGACGAACCGCCCCCAATGGCAACCGTTGGCATGCCTCAGCGGAGCTTCGAGGGGGACACTGACGGTTGTGGCGCGAACGTCTTTGATCTTCATTCAAATTCTTCTTCAACAGCGGAACGGCAGACGTTCTCCGAAAATCCCGAGCACAAACCCCGACCCGAGAACCTAAGGGAAAACTCATTTCACCTCAGCCGAACGATTTCCCTCGTAGCGCATTTCGAAAGCCTTCCTCCCTAGGGCATCCCATCGAGGCTGCGCCTCGCCACACCGCTGAATTTCGGTTTTTACCGCCTCACCGAGCCGCTCCTTGCCACTATCCTGACCAAACCCGATCCCAAATATTCGGGGAGGCATCAGCGCTTGATTCGGTACGGAGTAAATCGGGGAGTCTATCATGTAGCTGAGTAACATGCAAAGAGCCGCGTGTGATTATACTGGTCCCCGTAATCGTGGTCAGGTTCGCCGCCAGGATGTGCGGGCGCAAGACAAGCCAATGGCGGAGAACCCGCATAAATGGAGGGCCTTGTCAGATTCCTGGCCAGAACGACGAGAACACTCAGGCCGGCATCATCCAAGTCGGCTTCCCCGCCCCATCGCGTAGAGGGAAGTGACGTTTTAATCGAGCATCTTGCAATGGTTCCGGCCTCTTGAGCGGGAATTCGTCTGCCGATGGGAGCCTCGGACTCCGGTCGTGGGTTTTCAGCTTGTTGGCACGATAAACAAGGAGCGTCGCAATACTCTAAGCTATCGCTTGCAGAGAAAGACCTCGGGTGTAAACCCGGTTCCCTGCCGCGGTCTTTCATTTCTTGCCGGCCTTTGATCCAGCTTCCAGAGCGGTGCGACCCACGTTCAG
Source organism: Terriglobia bacterium (assembly GCA_049514395.1). Classification (GTDB taxonomy): domain Bacteria; phylum Acidobacteriota; class Terriglobia; order UBA7540; family UBA7540; genus CAVROP01. The sequence continues at coordinate 23,756 of JBEKVC010000020.1, read as the reverse complement.
GTGACGGTAGTTAAGCATGGCGTTGAAGAGCAGGAAGAAGCTGCCGGAGTTCTCATTCCGCCACATGGGATTGGTAGCGAAGAGCAGGATGTGCCCCTGGCCATGAGGCACGTCGACCACCGCAGGCTTTTCTGCCAGTTCCGGCGCCCCGTCCAGCAGTCCGCTGAGCAGCAGGTCCTTGGCGTCGGCAAAACGCAGAATCACGCGCGGAAACTGCTCGGCAGGTGGGATCAGGGAGCCCAAGTACATTCGGACTTCGTCCGGGATGTAGAGCTCCTGCTCGCGCGGGGTGCGCTTGGGCTTCTCTGCGGGAGGCATATAGGGGCGGCCCTGAATCACGTCGGGATCAGTCAGCGAGCCGCGGCCGCTGCTTCGATTCTCGCTTTCTTCCTCGCGCCGGCGGCCGCCGAATCCGAGGCCGACATTCAGGATGGGATTGGCGCGGTAGTAGACGTAAAGCTTCTCGCCGTAGCCATAGGCTACCGGACTCTTGGCATCTTCAACGTCGGCCAGCACCACGTCGCCCGGACTCACCAGCTTCTGGGGCTTACGAAGAGAGAGCATCTCCGTCATTCCGCCCTCGACGGGCAAAGCCGATGCTGACTCCACAGCCACCAGCAGGCCGCCGTCCTGAACGAACTTTCCCAGATTAGCGAGGCCGGAATAACCCAGGCCGCCCCGGATATCGTCACTCGAGTCAAGCCCGGGGGCAAAGAAGCTGGGGGTCTCCGGCGTGTTTTTCCAAGGCATGGGATTGCCGCGCAGGGGGATACCTTGCAGCATGCTCGCCAAGTCGTCCCAATCCGGCGGCACGATGATCACGTCGAACTGGTCGCGGAGGTTTGGGGTCTCGCGGATATTCGTGTCCGCGATATACGTGTAGGGGATCTTGAGCTGGTCCAAGCTGATGCGATACCAGCCACCGTCCTGGGTATTCTGCCAATCGTGCATGAGGGCTACCCGTGGCGCGTCGAGCCCATGATGGGTGACGCTCAGCTTCTCATCGGTTGCCAAAACGCTGATCCCGAGGTCGCGCGCTGCGGCTTCAACCTGGCTGCGGTCTCCGTTCGCAATAATGAAAGTGCCGCGGGCGAACTTGCGGCCGCTCACCTCGAAGGGCTCCTCGGCCGCCTCCATCGGGACGCTCGCGAGCCGGTAGCGGAAGCTGGCCAGCGCGCTGTCGGTATTGTGATTGACGAGATAGGTCGTGTGGCCGCTCCCCTTCACGCCTCCGGCCACGGTCACACTGCCCTCCACTTTAGTCATAGGCACGTCGAGGATGTTGGTATCCATCACCCGCACCGTTTTGACGTCCGCCAGAGCGCCCAGCGTCCAGCCGGTGTCGTCGTAAGGCCGCGGATCATGAGGGCTGAAGTACTGAGTGTCGAGCAGCGTGTCGGCGAAGCGGCTGTAAGGCTGATCCATGCGGATGATATAGCTGCCGGCAGGGAAATGTTGGAGGGTAGTAGCCGCGGGCTCCTTCGCTTTTGTCTTTGGCTCCCCACCTGTTTCCTTGGCTTCAGCCGGTTTTGCCTCGCCGTGCGCTTCCTTCGCCTCTGCCGGCTTGCTTTCACCGCCGATGGCCGGGCTTTCCGCGTTCGGCACCGGCGCATCGAAGGCCTTCTGAGCGCGGGAAATCTCGATCCCCTGCGATTCGAGGATGTTCAGCAATCGCGCTTGGTCGCCGGGGCGAGGGTCATCGGCGGAAAGCACCCAGGCGGCCGGACCTTCAGTGCGCGCCTTGGCCACCGATCGTTTGCTCTTTATGTAAAAGTCCTCCAGATACTCCTGGGCATGGCTGGCGACGTTGTACATGCCCAGCAGCAAGGCGCTCTGCTGGAGGTTGATGTTGTCACGAGCGGACCATTTCACCTTGGGCAGGGGAGGGTTGGGACGGTACCACTCGCGGCTGGTCGAACGGGCCTCCAGCGAGTGCTCGGCGGTGTCGGCACCCACATTGCTGAAGGTTTCGTAGAAACGGCCGATAGAGTTGTGCCCCGTCGCCGCCCAGAACATGTAATTCGGCGTCCATCCGTCATAGAAGCCATGCGTCCAGACGCCAATCACGCCTCGGCGCGTGAGTTCTTCCACCTCGTAAAAGGCCATGCGCTGCCACTCGCTGGTGACCATGGGATCGAGCCAGGCGTTGTAAGGGCCGGTGCCCGTGGAGATGTAAAGATAGGGGACGGACTCGTGGAGATCGTGCAACACGGTGGCGTGCCACGCGAGGTAGGTCCTAGTGATGTTCTTGGAGAGCTCGAGCGACAGCGTGATCCCGTCGCGGTTGTTATCATGCGAGACGTAATGGCCCCACCAAGTGAGCGGATAGGTGTTAGCCTCCGGATGGTGCTTGCGGTACATGTAGACATCCACGTAGCGGTCGTGACCGTCGGTCTCAACCACGGGGGTGAGCAACACAATGGAATTCTTGCGAATGCTCTGGACGAGGGGCGTGTCTTCCACCGCCAGGCGATAAGCTAGCTCCATCAGCATCTCGGGCGAGCCGGTTTCGGGCGAGTGAATGCTTCCGTCCGCCCAGTAGATCGGCTTGCCTTGTTGAACGAGCGCCGCGGCTTCGGCGTCACCCAAGCCGCGCGGGTCCGCCAGCCGCGCCGTGATTCCGCGGTAGCGATCCAAATTCTGGATGGTGGCCTCGTCGGCGATCGCCACCAGAATCATTTCGCGCCCTTCCTCGCTGTGGCCCATGGAGAAAACGCGTACACGGGGGCTGCGACTGGCGAGCAGGCGCATGTAGCCGTTGATTTCGGCCACATGGTCAAGCACGTCGGGCGCGCCGACGACGTGGCCGAGATAGGTATCCGGGGCCGGCACGCAGGAGCTCCAGGGCAGGTGATCGACAAGCTCCGTGGAGAAGAATGGCTCCGTGGTGTCTTGGCGGATTGCGGCGGTGTAGGCGGCGTCATCCTTCAGCTCACAAGGCGCCGCCGATTGTCCGCCAGACGCAGGTCCAGCGGGAACGAGTGTGAATAAGGTAGCAAGTGCGGACAGCAGGCACAAAGATCCAATCCGATTTCGCATGATTCTCTCCAGTATCCTCACGCCACAAGAAGGGCGAGTTTGCTGCGGCCTTTTTCGAAGCTCCCAAACCAGCATCGCCCGGTGACCGAATCTCGCCTCTCGTGGCAAGTTGATTGAATTCCGCTCAACGCTTCAATTCTCCCGGGCCTTCGAGACCAGCAGGGGTGAGCGCAGCGAGTCCGCTGGAGCGCGTGGTTAGACGCCCCTGCGGCGACAGCAGGCGGAGACTTCACGCCCCGGCTGCGTCGTTGTGCTTGCGGAACCAGATGAGTTCAATAGGGGCGCCGTTATGCACGATCATGGCGGCGCGGACGCCTTCGGACGGAGATCCAGGAGGACAGATGACTTCTTGATCCTGGAGAGCGGCCTCGAGGTCGTCCACTTCGAAGGCAATATGGGGCACAGTCTTGATGAGCTCGTGTAGGGGACTGTGTTTCTCGAATCGCATCCACTCCACGCCGTACGGGCTGGTGCTGAACCCGGAAACGTACAGGCCGAACTGTTCGAGATACGTCTCTCCGGGGCGCGCGACGTCGGTTGGAATACCCAGGTGGTGATAGCGCCAACCGAGTCTCGCGATTGCCGGTGGGGGCTCGTGATCGAGCCGGCAATCCGCGGCCGGGACCTCTGGGGACGAACGTGGTGTGTCGGTCATGGACTCCTCTGACAATTGGTGTGTGTGCACGACCTAGCGGGGCGCCCGGCGAGATGGCGCTCAACCGCGGCCCGCTTTTGGCCGTCGCCTGCAGCGCCCGGTTAGGCCGCCGCACTGGGTTTGGACGGCTCCGGGCATCGGCCTTCAAAACTGGGTCAGCGAAAGCGTGTTGCCGTCCGGGTCTTTGAACCATGCAACCTTCGCCCCGCCCGGCGAGGCCCAGATTCCCACATCATCTTGATCGAGGCCTTCATAACGCTCAAGGGCGACGCCCCTTGCCTCAAGCTCTCTCACCGCTGCTGAGATATCCGCAACTCTCCACCCCAGGACAGTATAAGAAGCCGGGGTGAGCTCGTGGACTCTTGAAACGCGGAGCATAACGCCGTGCGCGTCGAAGACCAGGGCGAAAGATTCGTCCGCCACCAGGCGAAGGCCGAGAACCTCCTGGTAGAACCTTCTTGCTTCTGTTGGTTTCGCGGTTGCGACGAAAGTAATTACCTCGCACGAACTAAGCATCTTCAGCCCTCCTCTATGTCCTGTCGCCCTCTCAGTTGCGGTCGGCCTAACTCTTGTTTGGACTAAACCGCTGCGCGGTATGTGCTGGGCCGACCTTTCGATCTGAGCTGGCCAGAGGTCATCGATTTCAACCCGATCTGATGTCTCTTCCTATGTGAGCTCCGTTGCGAAAACATGGAAAGGCTGCCTGTAAGCCGATTCCGTTTCGCGAAGGAGCTTCGCATGAAATCCCTTCGCTAACGCCTGACCGAGGACATGCAGATGCGCAACCTGTCACTGGGCACGCCTTGCTCGCGCACCTCCGAAAGCGTGGATGGTTCTAGTGCCTGCAACCACCTCGCCGCCGTGTGGGATGCCTTTCGCGATGAAGTACTCCTGCCCCGATTTCAGGGTAATGCGTTGCCCTTGGATGAGCAAGGTGTAACAACCCTCCACAACGGTCATATACTCATCGTAGTCATGAACATGTTCGGCTGATTTAGCGGTCTCGCGGCAGGTCCAGAAAGCCATCTGGCTTCCGTCCGCGCCGTCGTACACGTAACCTTCAACCCCCGCTGTATGTTGGGAGGAAGAAGCGATCCGATTGATTGGGTTCTTCATGAACGCGGGAAAATCATGCATTGACTCTCTCCATAAGGCGCCCAACTCTTGTCTATCGGTTAAACTTCGGGCTTGCCAACGACAGAATGATACTTTAGTATCACTTTTATGAAAACTCAACTGGTTACAACATTGAAGCGGAACGCTACCAAAATTCTCACGCAACTGGTGAAAGATCAGTCTCCGGTCCTCATCACCCAACACGGAATGCCAACTGCCTATCTGGTCGATGTCGCCGCCTTCGAAGCCCTTCAGAACCGGATGCGACTTTTGGAAGGTATAGCGCGGGGCGAAAGAGCAGTCCAGGAGGGGCGGATCTCCACCCACCTTCAGGCGAAACAACGATTAAAGCGATGGCTAAAGTAATCTGGGCTGATCCGGCGATTCAGGATTTGGATGCGATTGCAGATTATATCGCTTTGGACAAACCTGCGGCTGCACGTCAACTGGTCCAACAGGTGTTGAAGGCCGTTGAAATGCTTCAGAAATTTCCCCAGATGGGTTCCCTTCCAACTGAACTGCGTGGTTTGCCTTATCACCAGGTAGTTGTGCCCCCTTGCCGTATTTTCTATCGGGTAGAGAAAAAGGTCGTCTACGTCGTTCATGTTTTGCGAGGCGAGCAACTGGTTCGAAAAGAATTATTCCCCGCTCGAGCTCGGGTATCAGAATCTCCTGGCGAGTAGGGTCCAACTGACCGCATAAAGCGCGGCAACTGACCGACGTCTGGAAGGCTTCCCCAAAACTGTGTGAGAAAAAACCGAGCATTAGCTGGGGTGATTTGGTATACAATCCGCTTGATTCGACACCGCCCCAAGGAGATTTCATGCCCGCACATTTGCGCCCACTTTACAGCACACTCATTTGTCTTACTTGTTTCGTATTTGCTCTGCCGAGCGTGGCTCCCTCCCAAACCGAGGCACGCTTCTCCATCTCTTTCACGAAAGCTCACGGCGACCAGCCCATCGGCGGCCGCCTGCTTCTAATTCTCTCCAACGACTCTTCCGCAGAACCCCGCATGCAAATCGGCGAATCTCCCCGTACCCAGATGGTGTTCGGGACGGATGTCGAAGCGATGCGCGCCGGCCAAGCGGTCATCGTTGACCAATCCGCCTTCGGCTATCCAGTTCGCAATTTACGGGACGTTCCGGCCGGGGAATACTACGTTCAGGCCGTCCTGCACCGCTACGAGACCTTCCATCGCGCCGATGGCCACACGGTCAAGCTTCCTATGGACCGGGGCGAAGGTCAGCACTGGAACCTCGCACCCGGCAATCTCTATTCCTCTCCACGCAAGATTTTGCTGGCGGCCTCTTCCGGAATCGTCTCGATCGTTCTCGAGCAGGAGATTCCACCCATTCCGCCCCCAAAGGACACCAAGTACATCCGACACCTCGAGATTCAAAGCCAGCTCCTTACCCAGTTCTGGGGACGCCCGATGTACCTCAGCGCCAATGTGCTCGTGCCGGAGGGCTTTGATACCCACCCCCATGTTTCTTATCCTTTGATCATCGCCGAGGACCACTTCAACGCGGATTTTGAGGGCTTTCGAACCGAGCCACCCGATCCCAACCTAAAACCCGATTACAACGAGCGATTCCACATTTCCGGTTACAACCGCATCCAGCAGGAAGAAGCCTACAAGCTCTATCAGCAATGGATTTCGCCTGGCTTCCCACGCATCCTGATTGCGGAAATCAACCATGCCAATCCTTACTATGACGACTCCTACGCGGTGAATTCCGAGAACCTCGGCCCCTATGGCGACGCGATCGAGACGGAACTGATCCCGGCGATTGAGAAACAGTTCCGGGGCATCGGGCAGGGCTGGGCGCGGTTCGTCTATGGCGGTTCCACCGGCGGCTGGGAAGCCATGGCCGTCCAGATGTTTTATCCGGACCACTATAACGGCGCGTTCATCGCCTGTCCCGATCCGGTGGACTTTCGCGCCTACACTACCATCAATCTGTACAACGACAAGAATGCTTTCTATGTTCAGGGAGCGCACACCGAGATCGCGCAGCCCGCGATGCGGGATTACCTCGGTCGCACCTTTGCCACCGTGCAGAGCATGAACCAGTACGAGCTTGCCCTGGGCTCGCACGCTCGCTCGGGAGAGCAATTTGATATATGGCAGGCCGTCTTCGGACCGGTCGGCCAAGACGGTTATCCCAAACCGATCTTCAATAAGCAAACCGGCGACATCGATCCCGCGGTGGCCGCGTACTGGAAGGAGCACTACGATCTCAGCGCCATTCTGCAACGCGACTGGGCCACCTTGGGCCCCAAACTCCAGGGCAAACTCCACATTTATGTGGGCAGTGCGGACACTTACTTTCTGAATGACGCCGTGTACTATTTGGAAGATTTTCTCAAGTCGGCTACGAATCCGCCCTACGCGGGTGAAGTCAAGTACGGTGATCGTGCGGAACATTGCTGGAACGGCGACCCCAATTTGCCCAACTATCTCTCCCGCCTTCACTACCACACCATGTATCTTCCCAAGATCCTCGAGCGCATGCAAAAAGCCGCACCTCCGGGCGCCGACCTAACCTCTTGGCGCTACTGATCGCCAGCGTGCTGGCCGACGTGGACCCCCGCCTGCGCGGGGGTGACAACCGGAGCTAGCGCTGCACCGCCTTGGAAGTCATTCCCGCGAAGGCGGGAATTCACTCTGCAAACATTCGGAAACACGGTCTCGACGAACTGGATTCCAGCCCTTCGGCGAGCTCAGGATCGTGAGCCCGTTGAGGTCGCTGAGGGCCATAAGCCGACCGAGGGGGATAAAAGGCTATGCGCGGGTCAGGCGCCACGCGAAGACGAGGGGGTTGCAATGCAAGCGAGTGCGACAGGGCCGACGCAGCGCCTGCGCTGCAGCCCTATTCCAGGAAATTCATGCGGCGTAGGAGGTCCTGAAAGCGCGGGTCGGAGCGCAGAGGATCGAAGGGGGGAAATGTCCTCAGGCAGATCATTAACCAGTCGCGCTCTTGATACGCCTGCTCGAGGCACTCGAAAGCCTTGTCCTTTTCTCCCAAGAGGAAATATATTACTGAGAACGTGACCGTACTTGTCCCGGCGCTTTTTCTCCTCAGCGCCTCAGCCAATGCCTTGCGTGCCTTGGCCTCCCTGCCAGCCAGCGCGTGGATCCATGCCGTCAGCTCAGGCCGCCCACCGGCCTTGACCAACTCCGCCAGGGCTTCTGCGCACCTTGATTGCGCAGCGTAGATATGGCCGAGACCGGCGTGTGCCGGAAAGAACTTCGGGTCAAGCTCGAGCACCTTTTGCAGTTGTCCAATCGCTTCATCGTAACGGCGCGCCATGTACAACGCGAAAGCGAGATCGTAGTTGGCATTGCTGGAAAGCGGGTCCAACTCCCGACCCAGCCGGGTCTCAGCGATGGCTTTCTCCTGGGGCCCGAACAACGAGAGAAACTCTCCGTATATGCGGTGGGGCTCGCTCGCACCAGGCTCCAGCTCGATGGCGCGTCTGAATTCCGCTTCGGCCCCTGCCCAATCCCAGTCATTCAAGGCTTTGATGGTTGCCAGAGAAGTGTGCGCACTGGCGAGATCAGGGTCGAGCTCGAGGGCCTTGGTGGCGGCGTTTCTTGCCTTGAGAGCCGACTCCCTTGGCAAGCCATGATAGAGGGCCAGAAAAACGTACGTATCGGCCATCCCGGCGTAGGCCGCTGCGCAAAGCGGGTCTTTTTCCACAGTCTGCTGGAAGTACTCAAGGGCTTTCTCGTGGTCGTGAGGGTTGGCCCGGTTGAGATAGTAGCGGCCTTTGAGGTAAAGCTCGTAAGCTTCGGGCGTGGTAGGGAGGGTGCTGGCCAGGCGTCCGCGCGGCGCAGGGGCCAATTGGATCCGAATCCGAGCGGCAATGGCGCGCGCCACTTCGCTCTGGACGGCCAGGATGCCGCTCAGCTCACGCTCATAGCTCTGTGCCCAGAGGTGAGTCTGATCACTGACTTGGATAAGCTGTGCGCTGATGCGGACCCTGCCGCCAGCGCGACGCACGCTGCCTTCTACAGCGTATTCAACCCCCAATTCCCGGCCAATCTCGTCAATGCCTTTCTTGGTTTGCTTGTACTTCATCATGGAGGTGCGAGCAATAACGCCCAGCCGCGCCGGATGCAAGCCTCCAAGCTCAGTGATCAGTTCTTCCGTCATGCCATCGACGAAGTGCTCCTCCCCCGGGTCGCCGCTCAGATTCTCCAGCGGCAGCACGGCAAGTCTGACTCTTTCCGGCCGCACCTTGGGCTGAGTTACGCTTTCTCGGCTCGGCCCTGCCAGAGTTGCGATGAAGCGGTAACCGTGCCGCGGCAGGGTTTCGACGAAGCGTGGATTCTCCGCCGAATCGCCTAGCGCTTCGCGGAGCTTGTTGACGGCCGTGTTGACACTGTGATCGAAATCTACAAACGTGTCGGCTGCCCAGAGACGCCGCCGCAATTCCTCTCGCGTGACAACCTCACCGGGATGCTCCAAAAGAAGCGCCAGAATCTGCAAAGGCTTTTCCTGTAGCTTGATCCTCAACCCGCGTTTGCGCATTTCTCCCGCCCCAAGGTCCAGCTCGAACACTCCGAAACGGAGAATCCTTGCAGATTGGCTGACATTCGGCAACGGTGCGCCTCCCGACTTTGCGATGAGTTTACCACTCCCCGAATTGGCGTGCAAAGGCTGCGCGAGTCGGTGATGCCGGTGCGAAAGTCCCCCGCCGCCAACCAATTACGCGGTGACACACGATTGCCCCGGAGATGAGCCGCAGTGCATTGAAAGACTCTGTCGCCTGCGCGAAGCTGAACGGCGTTGGCGGGCATCTGGATGACGCGCGGCGCGCGGCATCACGAACCCGGGTCGGGATGGAGCCGACCGAATGGCGGGAGAGCGGAGGTAGAGTTCGTTGACGCCAGCGCTCTCCCATGGACTTGAACCAGATGTGGCGGAGCGCTTGGTCACAAAGGCCAATGCCCACTCATGGCCAATAAAGAGCGAGCGCCCGCTCCGAGCGTCGCCCCAATTGCTGATACCGCATGGAGGATAACATGGTTACAAGAAAACTAGCTAGGTCACTGCTCTTGCTCGGGTTGCTGTTTCCACTCCTCATCGGAGTGACGACGGTCAACGCTTCGCCAGGGAATTGCTCGCTGGCGACCCTTAAAGGCACGTATGGAGACCAGGAACAGGGTACGGTCGTGATGGACATTGGTTTTGGGACGCCGCCGTTTCCGGTTGTCCTAAGCGGAATCGTTACCTACGACGGCAAAGGGAAGGTTTGGGCTACTGACACGGCGAGTTTCAACGGTGTGCTCATGCCGGGGACGGCTACGGGTACGTATGCCGTGAACCCTGATTGCACCTACTCGGATGAAATCACCCCCTATCCCAGCGGCCCGACCTCACACCACGCAGGCATCATTACCGGCGAGGGAATATCTCAGCAAGTTGACTTCACCTATACAGACCCTTGGTTGGTCGCCTTTGGAACGCTTAGGAAGACTCCGCCATGGGGATGTTCGTCAAGCACCCTCAAAGGCACCTACGAGATCTTCGGCCAGGGAGAGGACACTAGTATGCTGATTCCGATTCCTGGTTTTCCTTTGCCGCCCTTTCCGGCTGGCCACGTTGGGGTTTTCACTGCCGACGGCGCAGGGCATTTCTCCGGCAAAGACGTTGAAAAAGTGGACGTTGTAGCTGCACCGACCACGTTTATAGCTACGTACACCGTGAACCCTAACTGTACAGTGTCTTTTACACTCACTGAAACAATCCCTACTCCCGGCGGCCCTGTTACCATGACCGCACACGAGACAGGGACTATCACTGGTCTGGGGGACTCCCAGGAGGTTCACAGCATCATGACCGATGCGGGCTGGGTCTTCGTCGATACGGCCAACAAGCAAATGCGCCGATGAAAGAGGCAGGTGCCCGTTAGGCCGGGGCGCTCGTCCGCCCCGGCCTCGCGGGTTCAGCCCCTAATCCGCTTCGGGCGGTCCCCCTCCGGTCGCTGGAGGCGTCCCGGGAGAGAACTCTGCTCGGGCGTTGCATGCGCGCACGGCGAGGTGTAGGATGGTCGCACGCCTGAAAATGAAAACGCAAATCGCGAGTGAAAGGAGACACGACCATGCCTACATACATCACATTGGCACGGTGGACCCAGCAAGGCATCGAGCAAATCAAGGAAAGTCCCGCCAGGCTCGACGCGTTCAAGCAACTCGTTGAATCTGCGGGCGGAAAAGTGAAGGCCTTCTACGTAGTGACGGGGCAGTACGACCTCGTGATCGTTAGCGAGGCGCCCAACGATGAGGCAATCGCCAAAGTAGCTCTCGCGACGGGCTCAAAAGGGAGTACCAGGTCGGAGACCGTCCGGGCGTTTACAGAAGACGAGTACCGGAAAATCATCGCGGCTCTGCAGTAAGAGCCACGCGGTGTTGCTGAATTAGGAGCACTGGGGCCAGAGCCGCGTGCGCTCTGGCCCGTCGAAAGGGATGGGCTTGTTTGCGCCCAGACGGCATACGTGCCGACCCGAACTCGTGGCCATCGCAGCATCGCGCAACGACTTCGTTCTGGTCGCCCACCGGGAAACTGTCGTCCGCAGCCTGCAACCACAACCGAAGACCAGGTTTTCATTGCACCGCCGTGGCGGGTCGATTGAAAAAATGGCGTGGCAACTTCCTCTGCTCTCAATCAGTCCGCCGAGCGGGATCAATCGAAAATCAGCAATTCCCGCCATCCTCGGCCAAGCGCCGATCGCAGAAACTCTCCGCAAGAAACGAAGAGGTCTGGAGCTAGTGCCGCGGATGACCGAAGTTTTGCGTGCCTCTGTCCACAAGCCAAGAAGTCTGAATCGCCAGGAATTCCCTTTTCAGCAGTTGCCTAAGCCTTCATATTGCCCTACGTTCCAACTCAGGCCGAAGGGATGAAGTGGCGCAGCAAAAGGAAACACCCTGCGGAAACGAGGGCAGAGATAGGAATGGTCAGCACCCACGCCCAGACAATCTTCCTTGCCACTCCCCAGTGCACGGCGGTCAGTCGCTGGACGCTGCCCACGCCCATGATGGCTCCGGCAATGGTATGAGTGGTTGAAACTGGAATGCCGCGTGATGCAGATCCCAAGAGACAGATGGCGGCGGCGGTCTCGGCACAGAATCCCCCCACCGGCTTTAGCCGCGTAATCCTCATTCCCATCGTCCTGACGATTCGCCAACCCCCCGACAAAGTCCCCAGCCCAATGGCAGCATGGGCCATCAGCACAACCCAGAAAGGGATATAGAAGTGGTCAATAATTCCCGCCGTGTAGAGTACTCCGGCAATGATCCCCATGGTTTTCTGAGCGTCATTCGTACCGTGACCGAAGCTGTAAGCGGCGGCTGAAAGGAGCTGCAACTTGCGGAAGTAGCGGTCGACACGCAGGGGTGAAAAGTTCCGGAACAACCAGTACACAGCAATCATCAGGCCTCCGCCCAGAATCATTCCCAGGATCGGTGAAATGCCGATGAAGAGGAGAGTTTCCGTCCAGCCTCCCGGGATGATCACTTTCCATCCAGCCTTGGCCACTGCTGCGCCGGCGTAACCACCGATCAGCGCGTGGGAGGAGCTGATGGGCAGGCCGTAGTACCAGGTGAGTATGTCCCACACAATAGCCCCGAGGAGGCCGGCGAGAATTACGTACAGGTTGACGGCTTCGAGGCGGATCATCCCGTGTCCCATGGTCCTGGCCACCGCGGTGCCAAACGTAAAGGCCGCGACGAAGTTAAAGAATGCCGCCCAAATGACCGCAACGCGCGGCGACAGCACCCTGGTTGACACCACGGTGGCGATGGAGTTGGCGGCATCGTGGAAGCCGTTCAAGAAATCGAAGGCCAGAGCCACCAAGGTGAGAAAGACAGCAAACCAGAACATATTTCTTCGCGTGAAGGAGCTCTCGCGGTCCCCATTCGGGGGCTCACGTGCCTCGAACCATTAAGGATTCAGATTGATGCTGGGCCGGTCCTTAAGACCCTGCGGGCAAGACTTCCTGAGTTCTCATGAGCCCTTCAAAACGACCGCCGCCAGGACGTCCGATACGTCTTCGCACTTGTCGGTGGCAGCTTCCAGCACTTCGTAAATCTCTTTCCATTTTATGATCTCGATGGCTTCCATCGAGTCCTCGAACAACTTGGCGATGCATTCGCCTTTAATGCGATCGCTCTCTTCTTCGATCTGATTGAGCTGCTCGCAGTATTTCAGGATGTTTTGGGGCTTGCTGAGTTCTGAAACGGCTTTCACCAGTATCTCTGACCCTCGCAGGATGACGTTGGCCAGTTGAAAAGCCCCGGGTGTGACGAATTTCACTTTGTAGGTGATGAGCCGGCTCGCCGCCGCGTCCACCAGATCCATGACGTCGTCAAGCGCCGAACTTAGAGCATGGATATCCTCCCGGTCAAACGGGGTGATGAAGGTCTGGTTCAGTTTGGTCATTACGGAACGCGTTAGTTGGTCGCCTTTGTGCTCCGCAGCCTTGATTTCCGCAACTCGTTTTTCGACCTCGCGAAAATCCCCGAAAAGGACAACCAACTGTTGAGCCGCCTGGTGGATATTCTTGGCCTGCTCGTTGAAAAGGTCGTAGAACTTGCCATCGCGTGGGATGAGTTGCACCCTGCACCCTCTTGTTCAGCAGCTTGAGCTTGGCCAAAGATTCTCACCGAATTGGGCGGAAAACGCAAGGGACATAACGTCCCCCTTTGCCCCTCCAGCTAGGTAGCACGGATCTCCGTTTTTGTGGTCCCCGATTCGTTCTTAGCCCGGCAGCAAGAGTAATCCCTTGCCCGTCCCGCGTCCCGATGAGGTGCATCGGGATCGCGGGCCCCTCTCCCCAAGGCTGATCTTTGCCCATATCTTTTGCTGGACATCGGGGCTCCATGGGATGCACGCCTTCAGCGCCAAAGGGCGACCTAGCTAACCGGAAGAACGCGTCGAGCGCTGTCTTCGGCAGGCCAAGCTCTGGGACGAAGTGAAAGATCGCCTCGACAGCCTCGGCACCCCGCTGGCAATTGCGTTCAGCGGGGGGCCAGGTGTAGATTATCGGTCGGGCCGGAGGTCGATAATGGAAATTCCAGATCAGAGGCTCGACGGATTGTCCCGCCTGGTCGGCAACACGCCTCTTTTGGGAATCGGGCTTGCGTTCCGAGGCAAGCGCCGGGTCATCTATGCGAAATGCGAACAGCTTAACCTCACAGGCAGCATCAAGGATCGCATGGCGCTGCACATCCTGAAGCGCGCGTACGCCGACGCTTCTCTACGCCCTGGGCAACGAATTGCCGAGGCGACCAGCGGCAATACGGGGATCGCCTTTGCCGCGCTCGGCCGCGCTCTGGGGCATCCAGTAACGATTTTTATGCCGGACTGGATGAGCCAGGAAAGAAGAAATCTCATCCGGAGCTATGGCGCTGACATTGTCCTGGTCGGAGCAGAACAAGGAGGGTTCCGGGGCAGTATCCGCATGGCCGAAGAACTTGCCCGCGCCGACCCCAAGAGCGTGTTCCTTCCTCACCAGTTCTCTAATCAGGCCAACATCCAGGCCCATGAAACCACAACCGGTCCGGAAATCTGGGCGCAGTTGTCGGAGGCCGGGCTGAAACCGGATGCTTTTGTCGCCGGAGTTGGAACGGGCGGGACCGTCATGGGCGTCGGGCGTTTCCTGCGACGCCAGAACCCTGCCGTTCAGATTCATCCGGTAGAGCCTGTCGAGTCGCCAACGCTCTCCACCGGGTGCAAAGTGGGCAAGCACAGAATTCAGGGAATCTCCGATGAGTTCATTCCTGCGATCGTCAACTTGGCGGAATTAGACGGAGTGATCGCAGTCTCCGACGGAGATTCAATCCTGATGGCACAAAAGCTCGCGAAGAGCCTCGCGCTGGGCGTGGGTATCTCTTCCGGGTGCAACCTTCTGGCTGCATTGCAAGTGCAGGAGTCCTTGGGTGGGGATGCAGTTGTGGTGACCGTGTTCGCCGATGACAACAAGAAGTATCTCAGTACGGACCTCCTTCAGGAGGAGCCGGTTCGACGAGAATACCTAAGTTCGGAAGTTGAACTCACCAGTGTGGTTCCTCTTCCGCCCTCCTGCGCGTTCTGTGGTGGGGCGCGGAGCGCCAAGCTGCCGGTTTAGTGATCTCGAGGAAGAATCACACTTTGAACGAGGATTGTTAGTAGGGTCGAACGGCATCATTCGGGCTCAGTCGGCAGAGTTTTGGGGAAGAAAGAAAGGAGAAGGCGCATGAAGAAAAAAACATCGGATCATCCTTCGATAGCTGGCTCCGCCAGGAGGGCGTCTACGAAGAAGTCACAGCGACCGCCATCAAGCGCGTTCTCGCCCGACAGATCGAAGCCGCCATGAAGGAGAGGAACTTTTCCAAGGCGGAGATGGCGCGGCGGATGTACACCAGCCGCGCTGCGCTGGACCGCCTGCTCGATCCCGAGTATGACGCGGTCACGTTAAACACGTTGCGAAAGGCGGCCGCTGCGGTAGGTCGTGAGCTTCGGCTGGAGCTTCGTCGAGAGCTCGATCACGCGTTCGCTCTCCGCTCATCCGCCATCTGGAACGCCTGGAGGCTTCTTCCCCGGACTCCTAAAGCGACACAACCAAGCACCCACACTTGAGGCACAAAAGCCCTCTGCCGCAAGCGTGCAATGAATTTTGTTTTCGCCTATACTTACGATGAGGGCCCATAGCTCAGTTGGTTAGAGCAGCGGACTCATAATCCGTTGGTCGCAGGTTCGAGTCCTGCTGGGCCCACCATCTCTCTTCAAAATGTCTGTTCAAAGTGCGCGGTTGCTCACCTGCTAGAAGCCCTGATGTTCAGTCCGCGCAATTATCTCGTTCTGCAAAGCTGTGGTTAAGTCACAGAAATAGTCGCTGTAGCCGGCAACCCGGACGATCAGGTCGCGATACTTCTGCGGGTTTTCCTGCGCGGCCCGGAGAGTATCCGCGCTTACCACGTTGAACTGGATATGGTGGCCGTCCAGCCTGAAGTAAGAACGCACCAGGTGTGCCAGCCTGTCGATTCCCTCTTCGCCTTCGAGTAGTTGCGGCGTGAACTTCTGGTTCAACAGGGTGCCGCCGGTGCGGGCATGATCCATCCTCGCCGCGGATTTGAGTACAGCAGTGGGGCCGCGCCGGTCGGCGCCCTGCACCGGAGAGATGCCGTCCGACAGCGGCTCGTACGCCTTCCGCCCATCGGGTGTGGCCCCGGTCACAGACCCAAAATAGACGTGGCAGGTGGTTGAAAGGTAATTCACCCGGTAGCTGCCGCCCTTGGTGTTCTTCCGGCCGTTGACCTCAGCGTAAAAGGCATTGAACAAGTCAGTTAGAAGGGCGTCCGCATACTCGTCATCGTTGCCGTACTTGGGGGTCTTGTTCAAGAGCACTTGCATGGTTCTTTCATGCCCCTCGAAATTGGCTTCTAACGCCTCGAGCAGTTCCGCCATCGTTACGTCCTTACGATCGAAGACGTGATAGCGAATTGCAGCCAAGCTATCCGTGCAACTGCCTGGGCCCACCCCCATGATGTAAGTGGTGTTGTAGCGAGGACCCCCATCGTTGTAATCCTTGCCCTTTGCAATGCAGTCTTCGATGAGCAGCGAGAGGAAAGGAGCGGGCATATACTTGGCGTAAATCCGCTCGATGATGTTGTTTCCCCTCACCTTGATTTCAATGAAGCGGTGCAACTGCTTCCGGTAGGCGGCAAACAACTCATCGAAGGAACTAAAGTTCCGCGGATTGCCAGTCTGCAGCCCAATGCGCTTGCCGGTACGGGGATCGAGTCCGTTGTTCAGCGTGATTTCAAGCACCTTCGTCAGGTTGAAGTAACCGGTAAGGATATAGGCTTCCTTGCCAAATGACCCCGTCTCCACGCAGCCGGAGGTTCCTCCGCTGCGGGCGTCTTCTATCGACTTCCCTTGCCGCAGCAGTTCCTCTACCACCAGGTCGGCGTTGAAGATCGAGGGTTGTCCCCAACCTTTACGGATAATCTCGATGCCGCGCTTAAGGAAGCGCTCCGGGCTCTTCTTGCTCAACTGCAAGTTCGAAGACGGTTGAAGCAGCCGCATTTCGTCGACCACCTCGAGGATCAGGTAAGTGAGCTCGTTGACGCCGTCCGAGCCATCCGCTTTGAGGCCGCCGTTGTTGATGTTGGCGAAGTCGGTGTATGTGCCGCTCTCCGCCGCCGTCACGCCAACCTTGGGCGGCGCGGGCTGATTGTTGAATTTCACCCAAAGGCATTCCAGCAGTTCTTTGGCCCGGTTACGAGTAAGCGTTCCGTCGGCGAGACCCTTCTCGTAAAAGGGATAAAGATGCTGGTCCAACCTCCCAGGGCAGAAGGAGTCCCAGGTATTCAGCTCGCTGATTACGCCCAGGTGCGTGAACCAGTAGGCCTGCAAGGCCTCCCAGAAATCTCGCGGGGCATGGGCTGGAACATGCCGGCAGACGTCCGCTATCTTTCTAAGCTCGTCTTGGCGTTGAGGATTCGATTCATGGGCTGCCATCTCCTCGGCTTTTTCGGCATGTCGCTCCGCGAAACGGATGACGGCACTAGCGGCCGCCCCCATCGCCCTTAGCTCCTCTTGCTTAAGGAAAGCCTCGGGGTCATCCAGGAAGTCCAGGCGGCTGAGACTCGTTTCGACTTCAGATTTCAGGTCGAGCAGACCCTTGCCGTAGATGACATCTCCCAACGCCGTGTGGCCTGGGGCACGCTGCTCCATGAACTCGGTAAAGATGCCGGCCTCGTAAGCATCTTTCCATTCCCGAGACATTTCCCGAAAAATGAGGTCGCGTATCGAGCGGCCTTGCCAGTAAGTGATGATCTGTTCGCGTTGAATAATCTTCGCTTCTTCATCGACATGGTAGGAGATCTTTGGGCGCGAATTGAGGATCTCGAGGTCTTCCATGCTGTGGCAGCAGAGTTCGGGATAGGTAGGCGCAGCCTTGGGCGAGGGGCCACGCTCGCCCACAATGAGCTCGTCGCTGCCAATATAGATGTTCTTATTCTCCATCAAATGCCGCAGCGCCTGGGCCCGTAGGATTGGAACTGAAGCGGTACGGCAATCTCGATAGTACTCTGTGATGAGCGCTGCCCTCTCTAGGGACAGTGTGGGCTCGGCCTCGAGGCTTCTCTGCCGCAATCTTGCTACTCGTTCGTTCATCGTCAGCCACCTATTTTCACATTGAAGCCCGCTCCCTCAAACTCTCCTGCTATTTTTGCCACCAGGCTTGGAGGAGGGACTTTGACATCTTCCAGACGAAAACCCAGACCCAGTCGCTTGTATTTCTCGGTTCCAGTTTGATGGTACGGCAATAGATGGACCCGCCGGAGGTGAAGCCGCGAGAGCAACGCGACCATCTGCCGGATGTTCTCGCTATCATCATTTATTTCGGGAATGACAGGGAAACGAACAACCACCGGCTTCTTTCGTTGCGCAAGCGCCTCCAGGTTCGCCAGAATGGAGTCATTGGGCACGCCGGTGTACTTCTTGTGTTTCAACGGATCGAGAATCTTCAGGTCGAATAAGAACAGGTCCACCTTTTCGCTGAGGTGGAGCACCAACTCCTTCTTTGCCAAGCCGCACGTCTCAACAACGGTGTGGATACGTTTTTCGCGGCAGGCATCGAGGAGTGACTCGAGGAAGCGCGGCTGCGCCAGGGGCTCGCCGCCGGAGAAAGTAACGCCGCCGCCTGATTCATCCCAGAAGATCAGGTCTCTTTCTATCTCACGCATCGCTTCCGAAACCGTCATCCAGCGCCCGGCCACCTTTCGGGCTGCGCTCGGACACGTCTCGGCACAGGTTCCGCAGACTTGACACGCCGATGTGGTGTGGGTTACACCATTCCGGCGCAGGATCGCCCCATGGGGACAAACCTGGATGCAGTCTCCGCAACCCATGCAGCGCTTCTCGAAGAACATCAGGTTTGGCTTGGGGCTCTGGCCCTCCGGATTGTGGCACCACCAGCAAGACAGTGGACACCCTTTGAAAAAGACCGTGGTTCGAATGCCAGGGCCGTCGTGCAGGGAATAGCGCATGATGTCAAAGAGGAGGCCAGAAGGTTCCGCCGAAGAGGCGTGGGCGGCCTCGCGCCAAACTCCGGGTTGAGCATTTACTCCGATCATCTTTCTATCTCTGCCGAAGCCTCTCTAACTGGACGCTGAAAGGCTTTTGTGAACGCTGTCATTCCGAGCGGAGCGAGGAATCCCGTTCGGTCAGTACCGTCACACCATTTTGTCCATGGCCAAGGGTGATTGGGGCCGCAATAATCCCTTAGCTTGGACACGCGAACATTATACCGTTCCTGGGTCGTCGCAAACATGCCGACAAAAACCGTCGGGACGTATGTGCCACCTGCCGGTAGCCAATCAATAATTCAGCCTTCACACTTCAGCCTTGCTCAAGCCCCCACCGCCTGTCACGTGAAACCTGCCATCTACAGCCCGCTTTTTCGCTTTGATCGGCTTCTTTTGCACTCAAAATTGAGTTTGTTTTGCGCTCCAAAAAGCGCTAAGTGCTGTTTTTTCAACACATCCTTAGGTTCGTTCCCTCCATTTAGTATCTTTTTTGCATTTTCTTACCATTTTCCGCCCTCTGCGGGCGGCTTTCGGATCTCCTTCCCGCGCTCTCTGCCGGCGCTCTCCATAGGTCAACCAAGATAGGCTACCATTTTTCCAGCCTGGTGTCAAGAGCAAAAGCGGCAAAAACGCAGAGCTTCGCTCTGCGCCAGCCGGCGTCGTCACACCAGGGACTGAAGGGCTGGCAAACGCCCAGCAGGGACCATTCGGAATAGGTCTCCCCTGGCGAGCTGTTGGCAACACTTCCCTGCTGTCCCGCGGGCGGCAGAATCTCAGAAAGGGGTGTGTTCAAGGGGAACAATGAATTGAATGCCTTCCACATGTTTCCCCTGGAGACGTGAATCGTTGGTGATGAAGAGGTCAACTCGGGCTGCCGCAGCACATGCCAGTTGGATGGCGTCCGGGGCGCGAAACGATCGCTCACAACGGAGTCGAGCGTACATTCTTGCCGCTTTGGCGTCAAAGGGAAGCATCAGCGCCGTCGCCGTGATGGCTTCCTCGTACTTTCGGCAAAGATCCTCGTCCCCACGCTCGACCGGTTTAACGAGAACCTCGCCGAGCGTCAGCGTGGAGGTCAGGAGTTGATCGCCGCGCGCTAACATTTTGCGTCGAAGGTCCGCAACGCGGCCAGAAAAGTCCCCATAGCCCTCAAATAGATAGATGAATAGATTGGTATCCCAAAAGATTCGGCTCATTCCCAACCCTCGCGGAGTCGCTGCACATAATCATCTGCGTGTTCGTCGGCCCATAAATGCTTTCCCGAACCGGCCAGCGAGAGCAGGGGGTCTGTTTCGGGGGCACAGTTAACTGCGGCAGAGCACCAGTCACGATACCATGCCAAGAGTCCATGGTAACCGGAAGGTATGTCTTCCATGTTGGGAGTGATTTTGGCCCCTTCGCGCGCGGGGTGATACGCATCTCCCTTCCGGAATAGGCGACGCCGTCCATTAATCGTCTCGAGAAGCATTCGGTAGCGACCCGGGTTGGGTGGACGATTGGCAACGCAATGTTGAACGATATGGACATACACACCGGGTCGAATCGGCCCTCCGATGCCTTCCCTCATCGCTCGCTCGACAATCTCTTCCACTGTAAAATCGGGTTGCGCTGGCTGCTCCCGATGGAGCAGAGCGGCGGCTATCCAAACTTCGTCCGCCACCTTGATACAGGATTTGGTGACCACAGCCACGGTGGAAACCTCCTTGTGCAAGAGTGATTCTAAACCAAGTAGAGATGAAATGTCAAACGATTGGTGTTTTCTGCAGACCTCAAAAAACGGAGGGCTGTGCTTGCGCGCGGAGCCCCAAGTTGCTCCGGCGCAGGTTCATCCTCGAAGGATTCAAACAAAAATAAGACAATGGATTGTGGCGAGTGCGCGCGGGCAAGAGGCGCATGGGGTGGTAAACTAGGTGAGGAGACTCGATGCGCGAATTTCCCTCGCCCCAGGAAATCCTCAAACTCTTCGAGCAGGACCCACAGCGAACTTTCCGTCTGCGTGAGCTGGTGCTTGAGTTGGAGTTGCGCTCGAGCCAGGCGCGCGAGTTGAAAAGCGTTCTGAAAGACCTCGCCCGCGGCAGGAAACTGGTCTACCTGAAGAAAAATCACTATGCGTTGGTCCACAAGGGGCGCCACGCCACGTCAGAAGCTCCCGGACGCGCCATTCCCCCTGCGCGCCCCTCGAAATCCCCCAATGAAGTAGGGGCACGCCATGGCGTGCCCCTACGCGGCATTCCCCCTGCGCGCCCCTCGAAATCCCCCAATGTGGTGAGTGGCCGCTTGATCGGACACCGCGCCGGCTACGGCTTCGTCGTGCCGGACGTTCCGCTGGCGGGCACCGACCTCGACATCTTCATTCCGCCGGATGGCATGGGTTCCGCCTTGCACGGCGACCGCGTGGAAGTGCATGTGCAGCGGTCCACCAAGAGCTTTAAGGGCGAAGCCCGGATGGAAGGCCGCGTCATTCTAGTCACCGAGCGCGCGCAGAAGACCGTGGTGGGCCAATTCCACTGCGGGCCCAAATACAACTACGTGATGCCGTTCGACCAGCGAATTCCCTTCGAGATTGTCATTCCGCATGGCCAGGAATTCCCCGAGGTAGGGGCGGTTCGCGAACCGCCCCTACTCAGCCGCCACCGCCAATTCGGTGGGGAATCCGAGGGACGCTCTGCGGTGGCGCCGGCGTCTCGCCGGCAGACTGCCCGCGACCTCGACGAGCTGATTGTGGACGTCGAGATTACTAACTACGCTGGTCCCGCCGCCCTGCCGCGCGGGCGCGTGGTCGAGGTCGTGGGCCGCCGTGACGAGTTCGGCGTGGACGTGGAAATCATGATCCGCAAGTTCCACCTGCCGCATCGTTTTCCAGCCGAGGTGCTGGCGGAGGCGAGCGCCGCGCCACAGTACATCCCCGAGGGCGATCCCGCCCTGCGGGCCCGCCGCGACTTTCGCCGCCTGCCCATCGTCACCATTGACGGCGAGACGGCCAAGGATTTTGACGACGCCGTGTACGTGGAGGGACTGGCCTGGGGCAATTACCTGCTTCACGTTCACATCGCTGACGTGGCCCACTACGTCCGGCCCGGCTCGGCGCTCGACCGCGAAGCGCGCCTGCGGGGCACGAGCGTCTATTTCCCCGACCGCGCCGTGCCCATGCTGCCTCTGGAGCTTTCGAGCGGCATCTGCAGTCTGAACCCCCACGTGGACCGGCTGGTGATGTCCGCGCTGCTGGAAATCGATCCCGAGGGACGCTTGGTGGAATACGAACTCCTGCCCGGAATCATCCGCAGCGCCGACCGGATGACCTACACCGCCGTGCGCGACATCCTCGCCGGCGAGCCCGCCGCCTGCCAGCGCTACTCCGCCCTGATCCTAAACTTCAAGCTGATGGAGGAACTGGCGCGCCTCCTCGCTCGCCGCCGCGAGGACCGAGGCTCGATTGACTTCGACCTCCCCGAACCCGAAATCGAGTTTGACGAGCATGGCCGCATGACCGGCATTACGCGCTCGGAGCGCAACTTCGCCCACCGCATCATCGAGGAGTTCATGCTGGCGGCGAACGAGGCCGTGGCGTCATACCTCGAGGGCAAAGGCATTCCCTCGCTTTACCGCATCCACGAGAAGCCCGACGCGAAAAAAGTGATTGAGTTCGAGGAGATCGCCGCCACGTTCGGCTACTCGCTGGGCATCGAGTTGCCCGCCGCGCGGCGCACTCGATTGCGGCTTCGCGACGAGCGCGACCGCTACCCGCGCTTTCACGAAGCGATCGAGGGCGAGCTCAAGATCAGCCCTTTCAATTACCAGCGGCTCACCAAGCGCCTGGAAGGCAAACCCGAGGAACGGATTCTTTCCTACCTGATGCTGCGCTCGCTCAAGCAGGCCCGCTACTCGGAGGAAAACGTCGGCCACTTCGCCCTGGCTGCTTCAACCTACACTCATTTCACTTCGCCCATCCGCCGCTATCCGGATTTGATCGTGCACCGGATTTTGAAGGCCGCGCTCACGCAGGAGGGAGGCAGCGTCCGCATCGTGCTTGGTAGGGAAGGACTCCGCCCTCCCGCGAGCCCCAATCCCGAAAGGCCCAAGGCGGGCGGGCAAAGCCCGCCTCTCTCTGGTGCGGCGTTCGTCCATCCGCAGGAATTGCACGCCCTGGGGCTTGAAACTTCCGAATCGGAGCGCCGCGCCGCCGATGCCGAGCGCGAGCTGATGGAATGGAAGAAGGTCTCCTTCATGGCGCAGCACGTCGGCGACGAGTTTGAGGCGCTCATCATCGGCCTGATCAAGCAAGGGTTTTTCGTGGAACTGACGGACCTCTTCGTGGAGGGCTTCGTCCCGGTCACCAACCTCGGCGACGACTTTTACGTCTACCGCGAACGCCTGCGCGCCATCATTGGCCAGCACTCAAAGCGCGCGTTTCGCCTCGGGGAACGAATCCGCGTCTGCCTGGTCCGCATCGACCGGTCGGAAAATAAGCTGGAGTTCTCTGTGGCGGAGTGAGGGTAGGGCAAGCCCTACCCCTACACCTTGTAGGGGGACGGCTTGCCGTCCCCAAGTTTTCTCCCCAAATCGCTTTGCACCGGGTATCATTCCTTATGTGACTCACAGCTTTGACAGGACTTCGACTGGCACCGTGACCATAGACGAACAACTTGCTTACCTCACCAAGGGCGCGGAGGAGACTATCCGCGTGGAAGAACTTAGAGCCAAGCTCGAGCGCTCGGCCCAGACTGGGAAGCCGCTCTGCGTCAAAGTGGGTTTTGACCCCACGGCTCCGGACATTCATCTCGGCCACACGGTCGTGATCCGCAAGATGAAACACTTCCAGGATCTCGGCCACACGGTCATCTTTCTCATCGGCGACTTCACCGG
>JBEKVC010000019.1:0-29997 GCA_049514395.1 Terriglobia bacterium | reverse complement strand
TTGATGTGCCGAGTCCAGCCCCCACCGTGGTCCCGACTGCGTCTGCAAACAAAGCGCGGTCCACACGGGGAAGCTTTCCCTCGCGCAGCAATCCTGCTTGCTGCCCCACGCCCACTAGCGTCCCCACAGTGTCGAACAGGGCAAGGTAGAAAAGCACGAAGATTGCGGAAGCGAGCTTTGTGGGCTGAAGCGCGAGAAGCCCGCGCAGGTCGAACTTCATAAACGTGGACGCCAGGTGGAGTTCGGAGGAGAAGGCCCCCTGGTAATGGACCAGCCGGAAAGCAGCGGCGATTGCCGTGGTGGCAAGGATGCCAATCAAAATCGCCCCACGAACCCGAAAGGCCAGAAGCACCAGCATGACGAGAAGGCCCAGGACGCACACCAGCGTGGCCGGATGCCGGAAATCGCCGAGGCGAACCAGCGTTCCTGGAGCGCCGACCACCAAGCCCCCGTACTCAAGTCCAATCAGGGTGATGAACAGGCCGATCCCTGCGGCGATCCCGCATTTCAAAGACTGCGGAATGGAGTTCACAATCTGGGCGCGAATGCCGGTCAGCGTAATCGCCACAAAGAAAATCCCTGCCAGCAGCACCGCGGCGAGCGCTTGCTGCCAGGTCAAGCCAAACCCCAGGGGCGCCACGCCGCAGAGTGTGTACACAAAGAAAAAGTTCTCCCCCATGCCCGGAGCAAGGGCCACCGGATAGTTGGCGATCAAGCCCATGAGCAACGTGGAAAGCGCCCCGGCCAGGCACGTGGCCGCCAGGACGGCGCGAAAATCCATGCCGGCCTGCGAAAGCACTCCCGGCTGGACGAAGATGATGTAAGACATCGCCAGAAAAGTGGTGATGCCGCCAGTCACCTCGCGCTCGAGGGTGGTGCCGTGGGATTCAAGCTGGAAGAACCGAATGAAGTGTTCCTTCATGGTCTCCTCCGCACCGAGGTATGAGTGGGTTCATCTTGCATTGGGAAAAGAGCGGAGGTACTATTCGTTTGGGCGCGGATGAGCCTGCACCGAAGAGTCGGGCACTGGGGGTGAAAGCCCGGCCACGCTGGATGTGCTTCGGCACAGATGGTGTCGTTCCCCCCTTTAGGCCTCCGCGCCCTTTTCCCTATTGGCTGCTTACTGCCTGCCCTAGCAACGCACACACCAGGGTCGCCTCTACGCCTTCCCGAACACTCTCCGGAAAATCTCATCCACGTGTTTCAGGTAGCGCTCGACGTTGAACACGCGCGCGATCTCGCCCGAGGTGAGGTAGCGGCGGATGTCCTCATCGCGCTCCGCCAGGCTGCGGAAATCCTCGCGCGTTTCCCAAACCTGCATGGCGTTGCGCTGCACCCAGCGGTAGGCCTCTTCGCGCGAAGCGCCTTTTTCCACAAGATCGAGCAGCAACTGCCCGGAAAAGATCAGGCCCTTCAGCAGGTCAAGGTTTTCGCGCATGCGGCCCGGATACACGAACATGGTCTCCACGAGCTGGGTGGTCTTCGCCAGGAGGTAATCAAGCAGGATGGTCGAGTCCGGCAGGATCACGCGCTCGACGGAAGAGTGCGAGATATCGCGTTCGTGCCAAAGTGCCACGTTTTCGAGTCCGGCCTGCGCATTGGCGCGCACCACACGCGCCAACCCGCAAATCTGTTCCGCCGTGACCGGATTGCGCTTGTGGGGCATGGCGGACGACCCCTTCTGCTCCGGCGAAAAGTATTCCTCCACTTCGCGCACTTCCGTGCGTTGCAAGCCGCGAACTTCCAGCGCAATCTTTTCCAGTGAAGCGGCGCAGACGGCCAGAGTGCAGAGGTAGAAGGCGTGCCGGTCGCGTTGAATGACCTGGGAGGAAACAGGCGCAGGACGCAATCCCAGGCGGTCGCAAATCTCCTTCTCAATGGAGGGCGGCAGATGCGTATAACTGCCCACGGCGCCGGAGATCTTACCCACCCGCATCTGTTCTGCGGCATAGGCCAGGCGCTCCGTGTTGCGTTGGTTTTCCTCGAACCAGATGGCGAGCTTGCAGCCGAAGGTGATGGGCTCCGCGTGGATACCGTGCGTGCGTCCGATCATCGGCGTGTGTTTGAATTCCAGGGCGCGCTTTTTCAAGATCTCGCCAAGGCGCTGGTGCCCCGCCAGCAGCAACCGCGAAGCCTCGCGCACTTGCAGCGCCTGGGCGGTGTCCACGACGTCGTTCGAGGTGAGGCCGTAGTGCAGGTAGCGGCCCTCTCGCCCAACGTGCTCGACCACGTTGGTGGTGAAGGCAATCACGTCGTGCTTCACCTGGCGCTCGATCTCGAGGATGCGCTCGACTTCGAAGCCCGCCTTGCGCCGGATGGCCCGCGCGGCGCTCTTCGGGATCAGGCCGGCTTCCGCTTCAACCTCCGCGGTAGCGATTTCCACTTCCAGCCATTTTTGGAATTTGTTCTGATCAGTCCAGATACTACCCATCTCCGGGCGAGTGTATCGAGGAATCACTTTGCGTCTCCCAATTTGGACTAGGAATCCAAGTGGCCAATCGTAGCACAGGACAGGATTCAGGAGTCAGGATTCAGGGGTTAGCATTCGGGAGTGAGAAGGAGGTGGAAGGTAGGTGGTAGATGGTAGGTGGGGACAGAAATTCGGCTTTCAGGTGTCAGGTGACAGGGGCTGGTAATTGGCGGCTGGGTGATTTTGAATTGCTTTCTATCCTCCCCTACTGCCCTCTGTCGACTGTCTACCCCTTTACTGACTCCTGAATCCTGAATCCTGACTCCTGAATCCTCCCTCTAAAACCTGAAGACCAGCGTAGGGGTCGTTTGGCAGGCGAGGTGCAGCTCGGCGCATCCGCCGCGAGTACGCTGGGCAAGAGCTTGCTCGGCGCTGAGGCGCGCAATCTCTGGATGGTTATTTGTTTCGCTCAAGTGGGCGAGCACCAGGACTTGCGCCCTGCCATCGAAATCTTCGGCGAGAAAGGCGGCGGTGGCGTTGTTTGAAAGGTGCCCGTGCCGGCTCATCACGCGTTGCTTCACGTACCACGGATAAGGGCCCACCTTCAGCATATCCAGGTCGTGGTTCGATTCAAAAATCAAACAATGGCAGCCCTTCACGCGCTGCTTGACGACTTCCGGAATATATCCGAGATCAGTGACCAGGCTAATTCGGATGCCCTGGGTATCAAACGTGAAGGCAACTGGATCTACCGCATCGTGCGGGATCGGGAAAGGCGTGACCTCAATGTCGCCGATGCTGAACTTCTCACTGGCGGTGAAGTGTTCGAAGCTTTGAATCCTGGTGTCCCAGCTCACGGCGTCGCGTGTGGGAGGGGAAATATAAATGGGCAGCTTCCCGTCAAGCGCCAGCACCCGCAAACCGTAGATGTGGTCGGTATGCTCGTGGGAAACGACCACTGCGTCCAGACCATCGACCGGCTCGCCAATCGCCGCCAGTCGCGCGTACGTCTCCCTACAGCTCAAGCCAGCGTCAATCAGCAGCCGCGTCTTTTCGGTCGCCAAGAGGGTGCAGTTACCCTTGCTGCCGCTCCCCAGGACGCAGACGCGGACGCTCATCGGCCCTCCCGGCAAGCGGAAGTGACGAGTGACGAGTGGCGAGTGGCAAGCCAGAGCGTCGGTCTTATGACTTCCCTCTTCTCACACGGCATGAGCAAACGACTTGTGCTACGAAGTCCGTCCATTTGAATTAATCGCAATTATAACTCCAAATAAACATCGCATTGCCCGCTAAACAACCCCCTCACCCGGCGCTACGCGCCACCCTCTCCCCCTTGGGGGAGAGGGGCCGGGGGTGAGGGGGTTACGATTGGTGAATGGAACGGTTATTACGTGACGACGCAGAACCTCCTCGTCGCCATGAGCCCACCGGGTTATCGCTCGGCAGTCACCCCTTGCTATTGGCTCTCACCCAATTCCCGAACCCAGATATTCCGGAAACGAACGGGGTAGTTGTGGTCTTGCAACCGCAACTCTAATTGAGTGATTGGTCCATTGAATCATTGAAAGGCGGCGCGAGTGGGCTGGCACAATTCTGTATCCTACGCTCTGGCCGCCTTCCCCTCAAAACGGGGCACGAACTCCTCGGCTACGAAGGTCTCTATCGAAGTTGGCGTAGTGTTCTCGGCGGAGCGCCGCTCAAGGGCCACCATGTGCCCGGAGTTGAGCGCCTCCGCCATTTCCAGAAGCAGGTCGGCCATATTAGCGGACATGCCCATCTGGGTGAGCGCCGCCTTCAGTTGCTGCGGCGGCAATTGCGCATAGGCAAGGCCGGGCTTCCCGATAGCTTTGCCGATCACTGACGCCGCTTGTTTGTAATCCAAATCGCGCTGGCCGAGCAGCTCGCGAGCTTGCTTCCCGGCAAAGGCTCGCTTCTGCATGATCTCAGCGCAGGTGGCGCCGATGTCGCGCGTGGCGATCATGGGCACGGGCAGGTCCGCGCGGAGGGGCCCACCCACGATCCCGAAATTCCGGATCACTCCCACCTGAGGCAACAGATTCTCCATAAAATAGCCCGCCCGCAGGTAGACGGCATTGAGGCTAGCAAGGGCGTTCAGTTTCTGCTCCAGATTGTGAAGCCCTACCACTGGGCCGGTCTTCTCAGCCTTGTCGGCGCCGACGCTGCTCAGAACAACCGCGTGCGTGACGCAAGCCTGCCCGAGGGCCGAGGCCAAAGCATCGCTCACTCTTTCCTGATAACCCCGGAAATCCGCTGAGGCCATGTTGGGCGGCAGCATCGCATAGACGGCGCTGGCCCCATCGAAGGCCCTGCTCAGCGCGGCTGCGTCTGTGACGTCAGCGGGGAAGGCTTCGGCGCCCTTCCGGACGAACCGCGCTAGCCGAACGGCGTCCCGGCCGATGACGCGAACCTTTTCCCCCTGAGCCAGCAGCTTTTCGGCAATCACACTACCGGTGTTTCCAGTTGCACCTGTAATGACAAACATAAGGTCAACCTCCTTTTGATTCTCTATTGGATGCGCCGACGCACGCCACGGTGACATCAATCAAGTCAGGCGCGGAGTTCGCCCCGTTGTAATCCGCAGATTCCACAGAACTATCAGGCCGACTTCAAAGCCCGCGGCCTTGAGGTAGTTGAGCAGCTGAGCCTGCTCGACCCCCGTTAGCCGGCCCAATGCTTTCAGTTGCACCGCCGCCCCGATGACGGCGCAAGTCCTCTCGTCGCGTCTTTCTTCACTCATCTGCGTCATCTGCGTAATCTACGGATTTGTTTTTCCCCGCTTGTTATAATCCGCAGATGACACATAAGAGGTGTTAAGAGGGGACTCGACTCCGCTGATACCGAGATTGGGCGACGGTGGCGTTGGTCGTCATTTGGCACGAACGCGACGGGCGGGCTGACCTCGTCATCCGTATAGGTGAGTTAGCGCGTTGTGTTGATCGAGCTGGTCAAAATGGATGAGTCTGCCGGCGTGCAGCTTGAAACAGCGCCTTAGAATCGCGACAGCGATGAAACTTGAAGGGTTGCGGCGCATCGGATAACTGATGCTGTGGCGGTCAAATCGATAACAAAACCAAGATTGCGAGGAGGAAGTTATGAGTTTGGGACAGGCGTTATTACCTGAGTTTGATCATGAGATGGCGGGGGTAAGGCGGACGCTCGAACGGGTGCCGGAGGAGAAATTCGATTGGCGACCACACCCGAAGTCGGGGACGATGGGCTGGCTGGCGTCGCACTTGGCGACGCTGCCGACGTTTGCGGTGCGGGCGATTGAGAAGGAATCGCTCGAAATTGCGCCCGGGGGCCAGCCGCCCTCGGGGCCGCCGAAGCTGAAGACGCGGCAGGAAGTGCTCGAGACGTTCGACAGGAACCGGAACGCGGCGCGGGCGGCCATTGCCGGCGCTTCGGATGAGCATCTGATGAAGACATGGACCTTGCTCTTCAACGGCAAAACCGTCTTCTCCTTGCCGCGGGCCGGCGTCCTGCGCGGCCCCTTCATGAACCATACCATTCATCATCGCGCCCAGCTTGGTGTTTACTTGCGGCTGAACGATTTGCCGGTGCCTGCGCTCTACGGTCCTTCGGCGGATGAGCAATTTTCGTAGAGCAAGGATTCGTTGCGCCGTCTGAAATGCACCGGGAACACTTGCGCGGTGGTGGCCGGACGAGCGGTAGCGCAGAGTCTTGCATCCCAGAGACTCTTCGGCTTTTTGTCCGCGGAAGATCAAGAACCGCAGAGTTTGAAATGCACAAACTCTGGGCTACCCATCTGGCGCGAAACTCAGGAAGGAGGAAGGAATGAGCGGAGTACGAGTACTGGTTGGCACACGCAAGGGCGCGTTCGTCCTGACGTCGGACGGAAAGCGCAAACGGTGGGCTGTGAGTGGCCCCCACTTTGGCGGCTGGGAGATCTACCATCTGAAGGGCTCGCCCGTCGATCCGAATCGCCTCTATGCGTCGCAAACCAGCGGCTGGTTCGGGCAGATCATCCAGCGCTCGAGCGACGGTGGCAAAACGTGGGAGGCGCCCGGAGGCGGAATGACGATAGTGCCCGGCGAAATGCCTCGTGGCGAGAGCAACAAATTCGTCTACGACACTTCTCCGGAAACCGGTAAACCCCTCACCACTCACCAGTGGTACGACGGCACGCAGCACCCCTGGGAGTTCAAGCGCGTCTGGCATCTCGAACCGTCGCTGACCGATCCGGACACCGTCTATGCCGGGGTGGAAGACGCCGCCTTGTTCCGCTCGACCGACGGCGGACTGACGTGGCGGGAGCTCGCCGGGCTGCGCGGCCATGGCACAGGGCCCGGCTGGCACCCAGGCGCCGGTGGGATGTGCCTGCACACGATCCTTCTGGACCCGAGCGATCCCGGACGGATTTTTGTCGCCATCTCGGCCGCGGGCGCCTTCCGGACCGACGACGCCGGTAAGACGTGGCGACCGATCAACCGTGGACTGAAGTCCCAATATATCCCCGACCCGAATGCCGAGGTTGGCCATTGTGTTCACCGCATCGCGATGCACCGGTCGCGTCCAAGCGTGCTCTTCATGCAGAAGCACTGGGACGTGATGCGCAGCGACGACGCCGGCGACTCGTGGCATGAAATCAGCGGGAACTTGCCGACCGACTTCGGGTTCGTGATTGACGTTCACGCGCACGAGCCGGACACCATCTACGTCGTCCCGATCAAAAGCGACTCGGAGCACTATCCGCCCAAGGGCAAGCTGCGCGTGTACCGCAGCCGGACGGGCGGAAACGAGTGGGAGGCGCTCACGAAAGGTCTGCCGCAACGCAACTGCTACGTCAACGTGCTGCGTAACGCGATGGCCGTTGACTCGCTCGATTCGTGCGGCGTGTATTTCGGCACCACCGGCGGTCAGGTGTTCGCGTCCGCCGACGCCGGGGACACCTGGGATCCCATTGTCCGATATCTTCCGGCCGTGCTGTCCGTGGAGGTCCAGACACTGCCATGATCCGAGTGGTGCTCCCGTATCATTTGCGGACGTTGGCGCGCGTCGGCGGCGAGGTGAAGCTCGACGTCGAAGGTCAGGTGACGCAGCGCTCGGTCCTCGACGCGCTCGAGGCCTGCTATCCCATGCTGCGCGGGACGATCCGCGACCAAGTCACCGAGCAGCGCCGGCCGTTCTTGCGGTTCTTCGCCTGCGAGCAGGATCTGTCCCTTGAGCCGCCGGACGCCCCACTGCCCGACGCGGTCGCGACCGGGGCCGAGCCTTTTCTAGTCGTAGGGGCTATAGCCGGCGGCTAGCGGCCCGTCGTGACGGCTACCGAAGGGTACTGCCACAAACCACATCCTCTGGGACAGCCAAAACAAGCTGACGGCTGCGATGAAGAATCAAATGGATCCAATTGCGCTGTTTCCCGCCTTAATAGAGGCGAATCGACGACAATTGGAGCGAGCCATAATGTTAAAGAAAACGGCACGGCGGTTACTGTGGGTCCGATCGGGTTCCGCCGCAGCGTGGACGTCAACCGCTTGCATATTATTCTCTGTCGCGGCTGTCTTGAGTTGCGCCTCTCTTGCGGCGGATCAAATGATCAAAGCGGCCGTGGTCTCGGCCACGCTTGAGTCTACCTCATTCCGGCGGTGGTCGCAGGACCTTGGCTACCGGGAAGCCCAACTCCTTCCGCTGACTCTTGGCGCCTCAGGCTGTCCCTTCATAGAAGTGGATGTTTCCGGTATCAAACTCCCCCTGATGCTCGATTCAGGAACCGCCAGAGGCTTTGTGATTACGAACCAGGCCCCTTCGATTCCGCACCGCGTTGAGGAACGCATCGAGGAACTCAATGCCGACGGCAGCCACCGTGGCGAATCGTTTCGCATCCGCGTCGAAACGGTCTCCGTCCTCGGGGAAGTTTTCAAGAATGTCGCGGCAAGCCTGTCCGATTGGCAAATGTTCTCCTCCGAACCGTTCAATGGAACCGTGGGGCTCGACTTCTTCCTGGATCGGCGCTTGACTTTGGATTACCGATCACGGAGAGTGGGCGTGACCGCCTCACCTCTCCCGGAGAAACTCGACCGCAAGCGTTATCTTTCCGTCGATCTCGTCGAGCCTCCGAAATCGCAGGGTCACATTCTGTATGCAAGAGCCAGAGTGAACGGGCGTGAGGCGATCGTCTATTTCGATACAGGCTACAACGTGTCCTTCATCGACCCCGCCTTTGCTGAAGGCCTCCCTCGTGTCGAACGCCCTGGAAAATTCAAGGCTTTCCGTGAGCGAGTTCCGATGGAACTGGGCGGGCACACATTCATTCTCGATGACCTCCGCGAATCCCAGGTCCGTCGCGGAACCGGCTTTGACTTGCCCGTCGCACTGGCGCTCGGTAGCGACGTTCTGTCCCGCTTCATTGTCACGATCGACATGCGCGTCAAGAAGCTCATCCTCGCGGTGGCTGAGTAGCTGCTTTGGGAATCTCCTTGAGGCACGAAGTGGGTCATACCTCGTCCGGACCCTTCTGAGGTGGGGTATTGCTCTAGAAACTGGCGCGCTGTCCGGAGATGCCGCCCGGCGGCGTGTGGCGTCGGCCACCGTACGCCAGCGCACCTTTCCCAGATGGGGGCTTCGCGGGGCCTCTCTGATTGCAGTTCTTGCCTGCTCTTTCAATCTAGGCCGACAGAAAACTGTTTCGGCAAAGGCCGACTCGATCCATGTCACCAACGCTTTGATTTGGCTGCACGTGCAGTCTATAATAGTTTCCAGCGGGGCGAGATTGCCAATCATGCATAACCATTCATCCATGATCGGCCAGAGGATTTCCCACTATCGCGTGCTGGAGAAGGTCGGTGGCGGGGGGATGGGTGTCGTTTATAGGGCGGAAGATACTCGCCTCCACCGGTTTGTCGCACTAAAATTCCTGCCTGAGGCCGTCGCCAAAGATCCCCAGGCACTGGCGCGTTTCCAGCGCGAAGCGCAATCTGCCTCAGCCCTGAATCATCCCAATATCTGCACGATACACGACATCGGCGAATATGCAGGCCAGGCGTTCATTGCCATGGAGTACCTGGATGGCGCGACGCTGAAGCACCAGATTCAGGGCCGGCCATTTGAGTTAGAACGACTCCTGGAGATCGCCATCGAGATCACTGATGCCCTTGATGCAGCTCACAGCCAGGGTATCATCCATCGGGACATCAAAGTGGCAAACATCTTTATAACCAAACGCGGACACACCAAGGTGCTAGACTTCGGCTTGGCCAAGGCCACAGCGGCGGGAAGCCCTTCCGGTCAGGGTACAGGTTTGGATGCTCTAACCGCAGCCGCCGTGGAGGAGCGGCATCCGACCAGCCCGGGGACAGCGCTGGGGACGGTGGCCTATATGTCGCCGGAGCAGGTGCGGGCCAAGGAACTGGATGCACGCAGTGATTTGTTCTCCTTTGGTGTGGTGTTGTACGAGATGGCGACGGGGATGTTGCCCTTTCGCGGCGACACCTCAGGCGTCATCTTTGAGGCTATCTTAAACCGTGGACCTGCGGCTCCAGTTCGACTGAATCCCGAGTGTCCCCCCGAACTCGAACGAATTATCAACAAGGCTCTGGAGAAGGACCGCGAGTTGCGGTACCAGACCGCCGCAGAATTGCGCGCCGACCTGAAGCGCCTGAAGCGTGATACGGATTCCGGCCGCACGGGGGCGACCACTGCTCTACTGGGTGTGGTCGAGGAGGTTCGCGAAACCCGCCCACCTCGTCGATGGCGCACCTGGGCAGTGATATCCGGCGGCGCTCTCATCGCCATCACCGCAATTCTCGGGTATCTTCTAACGCGCCCTCTACCCCCGCCGCGCGTGCTGCGAACCGTCCAGCTCACCAACACCAACCGGCCAAAAAGCGCTGTGGTCACTGACGGCACGCGGCTCTATTTCCTAGACAACCAGTTGGGCCCTGCCCAAACCTCCGCGACGGGTGGTGAGACGGTACCCATACCGACCTCATTAATATTGGGGGACCTTGGCTGGCGCTACTTGTACGATATCTCACCAGACGGATCGCAACTTCTGCTGCCTACTTTCCTAAATGAATCAACCCCCGAGGCGCCCCTCTGGACTCTTTCTGTGCTGGGCGGCTCGCCTCGCCGATTAGGGAACCTCGAAGGTCACAGCGCGGCGTGGTCGCCGGACGGAAACAGGATTGCCTACTCCAAGGGGAACGAGATATTCCTGGCGAAGAGTGATGGGAGCGAACCACGGCGGCTCTTGACAACCACTGGAACGTCTGGCGACCTCCGCTGGTCGCCCGACGGAACGATCCTGCGCTTTACCCTGAACGATCCCCAAACCAATAACCGCTCCCTATGGCAAGCCTCCACGGATGGATCCAATCTTCATCCCCTGCTTCCGGGTTGGAACAACCCACCCAACGAATGCTGTGGCCGCTGGACGCCGGACGGAAGGTATTTCGTCTTCGAGGCGGTACGCGACGAGACGGCAAACGTCTGGGCCCTGCGCGAAGACGCTGGCCTTTTCCGGTCCACCCGCCATGAGCCCGTGCAATTGACGACGGGGCCGATGAATATCGGCACGCCCGTCCCGAGCCGAGATGGCAAGAGGCTCTTCGTCCAAGGTTGGCAGCCCCGGGCGGAATTGGCGCGCTACGATGCGAAATCAGGACAGTTCGCGCCTTACCTTTCGGGAATCTCAGCGGAGGGACTCGACTTCTCTCGTGATGCAGAGTGGTTCGCCTACAATGACTACGCCGATGACACCATGTGGCGAAGTAAGGCGGACGGGACCCAAAAGCTCCAACTTACTTTCCCGCCCATGCAGGCCTACCTGCCTCGATGGTCTCCGGATGGCAAGCAGATCGCCTTCTTTGGTCATCCGCCCGGCGAACCCTCCCAAATCTATGTTGTTCCCGCCGCTGGAGGTTCACCCGAACTGATCTATCGCGGTGAAACTAACCTGGCGGACCCCAACTGGTCGCCCGACGGCAAATCGCTGGTCTTCGGAGAGAATGCGCTGAGCAATCAGGGGTCAGCGGTCTACGTGCTGGATATGAAAACGCGAAACGCCTCGAAACTGCCCGGGTCCGATGGCCTCTTTTCTCCCCGCTGGTCTCCAAACGGACGCTACGTAGTCGCCATTACGCTGGATTCTCTCAAGCTCGTGCTTTTTGATTTCACGACTCAGAAATGGACTGAGCTGGCCAACGCCAAGGGTTTCGTAGGCTATCCAAATTGGTCCCGAGACGGGCACTATTTGTATTTTCACGGGATTCTCGAGAAGGAAGAGGGCTACTTCCGCGTGCAAATCAGCGATCGCAAACTGGAGCAAGTCCCCAGCTTGAAAGGGTTTCAGGCGGCTGTAGGACCCTTCGGAAACTGGAGCGGCCTCGCCCCGGACGAATCTCCGCTGTTTGTGCGCGACGCCAGCATCCAGGAAATCTACGCCCTCGATTGGGAAGCGCCTTGAGGGCGTGTCCCGGCGCTCCGCGGCCGGTGTCTCAGTCACCTGTGTGAAGGCGGGTCATCCGGTGGCCGGGGAGTTGATCCGACCGGTGGAGAGAGGACGATCGTGGCCCGACAAAACTTCGACCGGCCCAACAATGCCTTCGAACTCGACCTGCACGGATGCTCGATGGAAGAAGGCCGCAGCGTGGCTGGGCACCGGATCCGCGAGTGCTTTCGCTATGGCATCGAAGAATTGCGCATCATCTACGGTTCGGCAGATCGTGCCGAAGGGACGCTGCGCCAGGCTGTTGAAGAGGCGATTCGCGAGGCGAGCAGTTGCGTAGCCGCCTGCTCTTTTCGCGACTCGTACGGCATGTTCGCGGCGGAGAAAGAGTCCACCGAGGTGAGGGTCACGCTGGCGCCGAACCCCCGCCCCCAAGCTCAGGACCGGAAGATGGTATTCGTCGCCTTCACATCACGGTACGACACCGAGCGCCATCGACACGAGCCGTATTATCCGTTGCGTCCCAGCAGCAGAAACTAGGTTTAGAGTCGAAGCTCAGAAGGCAAAAGGGCGAAGTAAAACTGCTGGTGGCGGCCTGTCCCGACGCTGGCAGTACTCTTCCATTTCGCGCGTTCGCCAGATCGCTTCGTGGGCACCATGAGTCCGCTTGCAAGGACCAGCGAAAAGGGTTAGATTATCAGTCGTAATTGGCCGGATTTCGGTTTCGATGCCTTTGGGTGTGGTTTCGCCTATGCTTAATGGCCGGGATAAATCGTTGCCACGCCGCTCAAAGCCGTTCGAGGTGGTGATCCGGAAGAAGGCTTTGTTTGTTGTACGGATGTTGTACGCATTTTGCAGATCTTCTCTGACGTTATAATTCTATAGGTCTTGCATCGAGCGGGGGTAATTCAGCGGTAGAATGCCAGCTTCCCAAGCTGGACGTCGCGGGTTCGATCCCCGTCCCCCGCTCCATCCTTTCAACAACTTAGAGAAACTGGCCCAAGGGCGTACTCCAATATACTCCATTACATCACGCGCAAGGCCGATTCGAACGTCTCCAAGGCTTCCTTACGGGGGGCGAGCGCGGTCTTTGTGTAAACGTTCAGGTCGACGTCAACTGAGTGCCCGAGTTGGTCAGCCACTACCTTTGGGTCGACCTTCAGTTCGCGCATAAGTGACGCGTGGGTGCGCCGCATCACCTGGAAATTCACCCATTCGAGGCCGACAGACTTCAGCCTGGGTGCAATCCATCGCCTCCAGCAATTGTCCTTTGCAAGTGGGGTTCTGCGCGTCTCCGAAGGGAACACCCACTCCTCGGGTCCGGGATCGCCAGACAGTGTCCTCCATCTGGCAATGGGCGCGTGTAGGCCCTGTGACAGCGCGGCACTCCGCTTGGACTGATCTGTTTTCGCGGGCTGGCGCAGAGCCCAATCGGGCTCTGAACAATGATAGAATGTGGCAGTGTGTTTCTTAGGTCGCGGCAGATATTGGCTGTAGTTCCCGCCTTCTCCGGGCACAGCGTCCTGGGGGACGGGAAGGTAATTGACCCGCTGCTAGCAACGTAGTTTCAACCGCAGATCGCCGAAGTGAGAGCCATGAATGTCAATGAGAGCGGAGCAATCCGGGCAGGAGTGTTCGTGCGGCTTCACCCGAGTAAGTCGGAGCTGGGACTTCTGCTGTACAGCGAAAGCCTTGCTGGGTCGACAGACCCGGTCGAGAGCCGGTCGATGATGTTTCGGCTGAAGAGCTCGGCGGGATGGAGGAGGTGAGCTGAGTGAAAACCGGAACCTCTTCACGCCCGGGGACCTCGCATTACGTCGTTTTGACTCCCAGAGGAACGGGGATTTATCTGCACCGCAAGATTCGGGCTGGGGAGGTGGCGGACTTGGTCAACGTGCTCATCAACAAAGCCAAGTATATCTGGTGGTTCGATGTATGATATGAGTGCCAATTTACTCTTAGCCTAGATAAGATAAAATCAAATACTAGCGCACCGACTTTATATGGAAAGCAAAAGAAAGCCAGCCATAATCAGAAATATTGTGGGAAAAGTCTACCCACTAGTCGTTGACAGGCTTCTAGACTACGCGGCCGCTAACCTGATGTATTTTCGCAGCTTTCGAAGACTGCCCAATCTAAGGCATCCAAGAACATTTAATGAGAAAATTGCCTGGCGAAAACTGTGCCAGCACAACCCACAATTCCTTATCTTTTCCGATAAAATTGCGGTTAAGGCGGAAATCGCCAAACTTATAGGTGAGCAACACATCATAGAAATCTTATGGGTAGGGAACAATCCAGAAGATATTCCCTTTGATGGTCTTAAACCACCCTACGTGATCAAGGTCAATCATAGTAGTGGCGGAAATGTATTCATCCGCACAGCACAAGATATCAAGAGGGATAAAATTGTAGCATCTATGCGTGAGCAACTTGGGCTCTTGTATGGGTACAGGTATCGAGAATGGGGCTATCGGGGGATTCCCCGTAAGGTGATGGTTGAGCGCATGATCCAAATGCCAGGCGGTGACGTTCCGGAAGACTACAAATTCTTTGCATATCACGGGCGTGTCCATTTCATTCAGCTTGATCGCGACCGATTCAGGGGGCACAAAGAAAACTTCTATGATCGTGAATGGAATCTTCTTCCTGTGAAGAAAGAATATCCCCCAATATCAGAACCTGTTTCCAAGCCAGAGAACCTGGGTGAAATGATCAATCTGGCTGAGAGAATTGGCGCCCAATTCGACTTTGTTCGGGTGGATTTATACTCGCCACCTCAAGGCATCTTATTTGGAGAAGTTACCTTCTACCCTGCCTCAGGACTCCAGGCGTTTATTCCAAAAGATTGGGATTATGAATTTGGAGCGCCTTGGCAGATTTGAGTGCGTCTCAAGATTGCTGACGTCCCAAGCAAATATTCCTGCACCCAGTATCGTGGAATGTGCTTTGATGCAATAGGGCCAGCCATCCGCTTGTTCATCCCCGCCGTGTAATGTAGTGAACACCCAGTTCGTGGTCACAACCAGCCGGTTCATGTGACGGAGAACCCTTATCGTTTCACCACCAACATGAATTAGCGGCGCCGTGGTCGGGTGAATCTTGCTCGCCACTCCTGTGGCTCGACCGTCCTGCAGCGAGTGGAATACGGAGACTAAGAAGTGGCTCTGAGTCCTGGGGCTGTGGAGGCTCGACTCTTGTCCCACGGTTTGGGGACCCGTTTATCTCTTTTATGGGCTGCAGACAAGACATTTAGAATCAATGAATTGTAAGTAGTTGTGGTTAATGTCGGGAACGCATCGTAGTCAATTTTGTGGCTGCCGACTTCCACAGGTTTCCCCACCCTCAAAAACTAGGCGGTCTATCCATAGGGGTTACGCAGCCTCTGACTGTGCCGTCTGAGTTCAGTCTCGCCAGGAGGTCCTGGATGTAATTCTTTCGGACGGCGCCCCTACGATAAGAAAGAGGGCTTCGAAATGCCAGTTACCGTCCGCGGGTTTGGTCGTGCTTCCCCTCGACTTCTTCCTTGATGGTGCACAAGGCATGGTTCCACACGATGTCGTGCACGAACCCTGGAAACAACAACCTGACACCCTCCCATATAATCCGACCCGCGATGCCCTTACCTCGCTTGTAGTCGAATGACGTGTAAATGGCGAGCCTACGGTTTCCGTCCTTGGCTGGTGCGACGTTGAAGATGAGTTTCCCGCGCTCTACAAGCTGTTTGTCGACCTCATATAGCAAGGTTTCGAAGCCGATTCTTTTGGTCAAATGCATTTCCGAGCCCAGCCCAAGGAAGGGTATTCTGTATCGAATCACCGATCCGACTTGATTGGGGAGCCCCTGGATCTGTCGGACGTCGACGAGTCGCGGGTTAACGAACCTTGCAGTCGGTCGGCCCAACTTAGCGAGTTCCTCCATGATCTCTTCCTCAGAACCGCGGATCTTGATCACGTACATGCGTTCGAAGTCGGGCGACTCGCCAAGTTCCTTTCCCAAGCTCGACGCCAAGTTCTCTTTGACGACTTCGCGCTTCTCCTTCAGCACGACTGTCGGATACCGGCCGTACTCCCCCCATTTCAGACCTAAGAGCACCTCGAACGCCACGTTCCTCAGTGTGACCCCCGCACCCACGATAATGGAGCGCAGCACGACGAAACCGCACATTTCGTGGAGCACTTGCCGATAGTCCGCTGTGCCGCTAGCAATCTTCCACAGCACTTTGCTCAAGGGCCGGCTCCGCTCCTCTCGCACCTTGCACTCGGTGGCAAATGCCTGGTACACGATGCGGCTGACCAACGGCCGGGTGAACGCCACCCGGCTCATGCCAAACACCATTCGTCCGAAGCGATTGTCTGCCGCGAGCCACTTGATGGCCTTCCCGTATCCTTTGGCGAGAGCCTGCTTGTCGATTCCGTCATGGAGCACGGTCTGCGCCAGCCGGCTCGCCGTCACGTGGGCCGAGTACAGGCCGTCTTTGTTCAACCGCGACCCGACCGCGTCGCCGATGATGGCAAACCGGTCGCCGAAGGGGGATCGAGCAGTGGTCACGGTCATTCTGGGAGCACAGGCACAGGCGAGGGGAGCCGCCTCGATGCCTGGCAGGATGCGCTCGATCTGAGGCAGCGTCAGAAAATCGTGGACGATCTGCTGGCTGTCGCGTGGCAAGACCGCCTCGTCGATACACTTGCCGATCATGGCGACGGTCAAGAACCTGCCCTTGGGAACGAGCGCGGTATGCTCGAGGGCGAGGTGCTTCGAGCCGTACTCGATGAAGTATATCTCTCGACGCATATGGCGCTCAAGATAGTCCTCGCCTACGTCGAGCTCGAAGATGAAGGCCTTTCGGGACTTGCCCGGAACGAACGCCGGATTCAACTGCTTGACCGAGGCGATCAGGGCATCATTACGGTAATCGAGGCCACAGTGTGCATTGATTCCGGTAGCGATGGTCACGAAGCCGGCCTCGAGCGAGACCCTCTCTCCGGATTGTGTTCTCACCGTCAGGCTGGGCATCCCCGACGCAGCATAGGAAATCGCCTGGACTTCGCCATACACGATGCGCGCGCCTTCCTTGACCGCCTCGCCGAGAAGAAACCCATCGAACCCCGCAGGTCTGCCGGTCCTTCTGCCGGGTAATGAACCCCTGAATACTGAGCACATCTGCATTTCTTTGGGAACTCGAAGCCCGAAATTCTTCCACTGCCCCTGTATCCAGACGTAGTCGATGTGCCCCTGGATGATCTCCTCCGGAACGACCAGGCCGTGCTCGTCGAGTATCTTATTCAACCTCGGTGAGACAAGGCCTGCGCAGAAGTTGCATCCTCTGCATTGAAAGTCGTCGGAGCTCGGGTCCGTCTGACCACGTTTCTCGACGATGACGATTTCGATGTTTCGACCGAGGCGCTTGGCTTCCCGAAGAAGATGGATGGCGAAGAACGAACCAGCAGGTCCACCGCCGACGATGGCAACGAGATCGTCGTTCTGGAGGCTCCTTAATTGAGATGGCATTTCCGTCTACGAGCACGTAAATCTATAGTGTGAAAGGCGGCGTGACTTTTCGCCGAGACAAGCATTCTCGCATCCTGCCCCCATGCCGCCAGCTTTTTGCCACCAACGCTCTGTTATTCGACCTGCTGAAGGTTCAGTGCCACCCTCACACCATCCACCAGGACGGCACTTCGGCATATTAAATAGCCACAGGAAAAAATCCTGCGGCTCTAGCTTATGTGCGGTTCAGAAAACGAATCGCGCAAGCAGATACACTGTATTATTGCCGCTCGCGTTGCGACCCGCACCATCATAGTTAATTGCGGCGCCATTGAAACGTGTATATCCGGTATATTGGACGGCGAGCTGCAAATTCTGCACCGGCCACCACGAGAAGTTCGTGATATACCCGGCGCCTCTCGGGTTGCCATTGGCACTGCCGGTCACCGGACTCTGTGCATACAGCAAGGGGTCGGCAGTCCCCCCGGTATCGAACCAACCGACTGTGGCAGAATAGCGATTGCCCAAATGGTATTCGGCATTTACCATAGCCGTGTCCAGGTGGTGCCTGCTCTGTTGTGCTCCCCCCGCAGCGAAGGTTGCGGCCAACGCTGAATTTTCGCCGATATACGTGCCGCGCAGCGAAAACACGTCCTTCCTGAACAACGTTCGATCGTACTGAAAGTCCACTGCCCAGTCCGTGTACCCATCCTCGAGACCGACTATCCCGCCAGGGGTCGACTCCATGTGCATTCCATAGCTGCCTACCTCAAACTGGGTCGTCGGCGTCGATTCCTGCCAAGCGACGCGCCAGTATGGCGCGACCCCGCGGATGTTGTAGGGAGCACTTCCTGGATTAGGTTGAGAAACACCCACGTGCTCCGAGCGGTAAAGCGTTCCATCCACATACAGATGATCGTCCCACATGGCGTAGCCACCGAGTCCTGCGACATCCTGCGCCAGAGCGCCTCGAATGATGGGAGCCGCAGTAGGAGTGGGTGCGAAATCGCTAGAGACCCACGGCAAACCCCATGCCGGCGTATCATTCCAAAGGTCCTCTACGGTCGGATTGTTATTGAAGTTCACGCCGTAATCGAGCTCCTTGCCCGCGAATTTCCTCTTATTCGCGTAGCGGATATCTGTATTATCGATGCCGAAATGGTCATCTTGGGTATCATAGGTTACTTGAAGAAAACTGCCGACGTGGCTTGCCCATGCCCCAGCAAGAAAGAGCGACACATCTTGAGGAAATTCAAAATTGCCATTCTGGGTCCCCGGCTGGGGTGATTTCGTTGCGGTGAATGAGGTCTCGAGCAACACGGAAAGGGGCAGTGAGGAGAGAAGATCAAGCCCTGCATGCCGCTTATTTGAATTGTCAGTGATCCCTTTCTTCTCCTTATCTTTATCGACATAACCGAGCAGCTTGAATTTTCGTCCCGCAGGGTTGAGTTCCGGAGGCGTGTAGTGGCAGCCACTGCACGGCAACCCCGTCTGGCGCGAATAGCTCGGAACAGCCCGCACGCTGCGCGGATTCAGTGTGGCAAGTAATGCGAGAAAAAGCGTAGGAACTGACGCAAGTAAAGAAATCGCCACTTTTTTCATTCAGCACTCTCCTTGTTTGGGAAGTCGCTCGAAAATTAAAATTTCAGTTGGGGATTCACAATCTCTGCTGAGTTGACCTGGCACGACCTTGGCGAGGGAAGCAGGACCCAGGAAACGTTCAGAATCAGCAGAGCGCGATGGGGTCAATCTTCGCGAAAAGCTCATGGTGTTCTACCTCACTGAGTATTTGGGTCCGGGCCGCGCCGGAGGCTGGTAAGGAGGCTGAGCGATGGCGCGGTAGAAGGCAATGACCGCGTCGATATCGTCCTGGCTCAGCGTCTTGCCCCAGGAGGGCATGAGGGCGGATTTCCCCACTGCGCTCCCGCCCAGGGTGATGATGTTGCGCATGAAATCTTCGCTCAGGGAATTGAACACCGCGCCGTCGTTGGCGAGTGGCGGCGCGGGATTAAGATTCGAACGATTGGACGGCCCCGCAGGGGTGGTATCCGCGTGGCACCAGACGCAGTATTGATAGAACATCCGCTTGCCCTGCGCCTGTTGATAGTTGAGGGGAATGAGGCGCTGCGGATCGTTCGCATCCGGTTCGCTGTCGTAAGCGCGCGCGAGAGGGTCGGGCTTTGCGGCGGCCGGCTTCTCCCGGCAGGAAGTACCGAACCCTGCCGACAGCAGGAGGGCCAGCACGACAATGAGTTTTGATCTCATTGGCCCCTCCCGGCCGCCGCAGTGGTTCGAGTCGAGCCATTCTGCTTCAGCGTCATCAGGTAGGCGGTCAGAGCCGTGCGCTCTTCGTCGGTGAAGGCCCGGCGCGGCTCGATGGCGTCAGGGACCAGCGACTGCGGATCTTTCAGCCAGCCCTCAAGCCATGCGGGGTTCATCCAGTTGCCGACGTTACTCAGGTTGGGGCCGACGTACCCACCCGTCGAACCAATCGTGTGGCAGGACTGGCACTGATACTTCACTTCATAGAGCTGCTTGCCGAGGCTGACCATTGGGGGGGTGAATTGCTCTGCATTAACGCCCTCCAGGTTCACGTCGGGGGTTTGCATGACTATGCCGAGGTAATCCGCCAAGATTGTTGCCTCCTCCGTCGTCATGTTGAACTGCGGCATGCGGAAGGTGAGCGTGGGGCGCAGCGTCTGCGGGTTCTTCAAAAAGTCGACCATCCACTTCCGCTGCGCGCGGCTGCCCTCGAACGTCAGGTCAGGGGCGAGCGTGCTGCCGAAGCCGTTGAAGCGATGGCACACGTAGCACTTGTAGCGCTCGAACAGCTCCCCGAAGGCTCCGGCCGGCCGGAATTGAGGGTGCTTCGCGGGCAGAATCAGGTTTTCAAGGCCGGCCCGCGCAGGATTTCCTGACATGCTCAAGAGCGCGGACGTGATGGCTTCAAGGTCGTTCGGCGTGAGCGAATACTGGGGCATGCGCGCCGCAGCATTCACGGAGAGAGGATTGGTAATCTTGGCTTCAATGTAAGAGACGAGAGTGCGCGCCATCCGGGAGTTGCCGAATTCCAGTTGTGAAACGGTCTTGCTGCCCAGGCTGGCGAGGTCGGGGCCATAGTCTGCCTGTGAAGCCACGCCCTTGATGAGGTGGCAACTGGCGCAACCTCTCTCCAGAAAAAGCCGCCGTCCAAGCTGACTTTCCGCTGTGGTCGGAGATTGAAGCTTCGGCACATCACTCAACAAAGTGGGGTCTGTCAACCTGGATTCGATGTATCGCGTTACTACATAGAGATCTTGATCGGACCATTGGTAGCGCGGCATCTCGGCGTGCGGCAGATAGGCCTGAGGATTACGCAGCCAGGCCGTCAACCAGTCCGGGTTCGCCTTGCTCCCCACCTTGGTGAGTTCCGGGCCGATGTCACCACCGATCAGCTTGGTTTCACCGGCGCGAGTCACCGCGAGCGAATGGCAGGTGGTGCAAAACATCTGCCGGAAGCGCGTCTCACCTTGTTCGACGAGGTCGGGTTTCCGGTCCCATGCGGCCACCTCTCGCGGATCAAACTTATGGGGTTGGAGGGTCTCGGTCTGGAGGGTGCTG
Source organism: Terriglobia bacterium (assembly GCA_049514395.1). Taxonomy (GTDB): domain Bacteria; phylum Acidobacteriota; class Terriglobia; order UBA7540; family UBA7540; genus CAVROP01. The sequence continues at coordinate 9,070 of JBEKVC010000019.1, read as the reverse complement.
AGGTAGCCGGAAAGGGCCCCCAGTTCGTTTTCGTTCAGCCGGAACTTGGGCATGCGCGGCTCATCTTCATTTTCGTAGCCGTTCACGACCACGCTGCCGTCGCTGGCGGTGATGGTGCGAGGGTCTTTTAGCCACTTGTAAATCCAGGCGCGGCTGACCTTGCTGGCGATGTTCGTCAGGTCCGGCCCCAGCATGGCCGGGCGCTCAATCCCCTGCAGGCGATGACAACCCACGCAGTTGAGCGCGGCCAGAAGCTCGCGGCCGCGATTGAGTCGCGGCGTTTGGGGCAGGTCGGAGCGGTGGCACACGCCGCACGAAGCCTGAATGTAGCGCACGGGCAGGATGGGTTGCTCCCAGGCAAGCGTGGTCTCGTGCGCGTCACGAACTTCGGTGGCCAGACCTTGACCGCGATGGCAAATGACGCATCCCCAGTCCCGCACGCGATGGGGAATGTGCGGATGGGCGCGAAACGGCTGGGTAACGGAGGAGTCTTCCAGGGTCGGCTGGGTGATGCCCTGGTGGCAGGTGGTGCAACGATCGACAACCTGCATTTGCGGGATCCAAATCTGGTCGATCTCGAAAGGATTGCCTGCAAGCAGTTGCTTGGTGTCCGGTCGGGACTGCGCGAAGCGAATGTAATCCCTCTCGTATCGCTTCCACGCGCGGAGGTAATCTCTGACCGGCGAGACGGCCAGAACCACGAGGAACGCGACGCTTGAGATCGCGAAGGCCAAGCGCATGCGTCTTGAAGCTTTTCCCAACTCCTCAGCAGGCATCTTATCTCCAGGGCCAGACCCAGGACCACCCGGGGCCCCTGAAAAAAGTTCCCACCGTGGTGAGGGTCAGCGCGACAGCAATAAACCAGGTCATCACCCACCACGGCAGGGTGCGCGACATCAGGTATCGGAGGAAGCGCGAAGGGCTGGACGGCTGGAAATACGGAACGAGAGCCAGCGCGGCCACGAGCACGGTGGGAACCAGCACGGTCCAAGCCTGGTAAATCGCCAGAAAAACGAACAGAGTGACGAACACTCCCAAGAAGATCTGAAGGCGGGTTCGCCGGCTGCGCCCCCAGAGGGGCTCTCCCTGGATGTTCACACCGAAGTAAGGAATGACCATCAGAGCCACGACCACCAGGGTGGGGATCAGGACTCCGGCAACGATGGGCGGAAAGTAGTGCAGCAGTTCCTGAAGGCCCAGGAAATACCAGGGGGCTTTCGCTGGGTTGGGAGTGAGCAGCGGATTGGCGAGTTGCTCGAGCGGCGCGTCCCAGAAGAGCGCCAGGGCCACCAGTACTATGGTCAGAATCTGGAAAACGATCCCCTCCCGCAGGATAACGTGGGGGTAGGACATGAGCTGCGGGCCGACGTCTCCCTTGACCTTGGCGGAGGTCTTCCGCGTGATGAAGACGATGCGGCGCGGCTCCTTCATCGCGTCCGAACTGAAACCCACTTCGTAGCTATTCTTCTCGCTCATTATCGTATCGTACGGTCAGCCCGCCATCCTTCTGAATTCGCCAGAAATGTTCGGCGATCAAGACCACTGCGGCCAGCGGCAGGATCACGCAGTGAAGCACGTAGAACCGCAGCAAAGCGTTCTGCCCGATGATGTGGCCACCCAGCAGCAGGAAGCGAATGGGGCGCCCCAGCAGGGGGACATATCCAATGATGTTGGTGCCCACGGTGATCGCCCAGAAAGCCAATTGGTCCCAGGGAAGCAGGTAGCCCGTGTAACTCAGAAAAAGTGTAACCAGCAGCAGGCCCACGCCCACAACCCAATTGAACTCATGCGGAGGCTTGTATCCGCCGCGGTAGAAAACGTGGAACATGTGCCAGAAGACTGCCAACACCATGGCCTGCGCGGCCAACCGATGCAGATTGCGGAGGAAAGTTCCGTTTCCGACCACGTAGATCAGGTCTTTCATGTCGCGGTAGGCGTCGGGGACCGCAGGGTGGTAGTAAAGCATCAGCAGGATTCCGGTGACGGTCAGTACCACGAAAAGGAAAAACGAAATCGAGCCGAGGTAGTATGTGGCGCGGACCCCCAGGGATTTTTCGCGCACCTTGACCGGCAGAATGTGCAGCGAAAGGTTGCCGAACACCGCCAGACTGCGCGTGCGGTTGGTGCGGGCCGGGCCACGCCGGAAGATGGCTCGCCACACGCGCGTCTTTCTTACCTGTTCGAGAAGTCGTTGGCTCCACACCGTCGTCGCCATGTCGTCCTCAGACTTTTAGGATCTCCGTTTCCTCGACGATTTCGAGTTTGTCCACCGTGAGAGCACCGTCTGCCGCCAGCCGCACCGAAAAGTGGGGGAGAGGCCGCGGAGCGGGGCCGGCTTGCACCTTTCCATCCCTCTCAAATTTGCTTCCATGGCACGGGCAAGTGATCTGGTTTGACTCTGGCTTCCATTGCGTGATGCAGCCGAGGTGAGTGCACACGGACGACATCGCCCACAATTCCTTCTCGGTCCTGACGATATAAACCTGCTGGTCTTGAAGGTACGTCACGGAATTGACTGGGTAGTCATCCAACGGACCGGCTCGGAAAGTCGTGGGCGGCTCAAACAAGACGTTGGGCAAACAGTACTTCACCGTCACCACCGTCGCGCCGATTCCCGCAATGGCCAGAGCGCCGCCAGCGATTTGGTTGAAGAAGTCGCGGCGGCTGACCGGAGTCATCTCCTCCGGCTTCTGGGGAGTTTTCTCTTTGCCTTCGGGCGGCATGCTCATCTCTACCTCGTCACCGTTGGAACAGCATCGTGGTCAGGGGCCAACACCTCAAAAGCTTCCATGGTGATGGTGTGCGCAGGGCAGCGCTCGGCACAGAGACCGCAGCGGATGCAAATAGTTTCGTCCTTCACCATTACGGAGCCTTCGGCTCCTGGGAGCTCCTCGGGCGTCAGGTGCTGCAAGGTGATGGGATCCGATCCGGCTTGCTCAGCGATCTTTTTCCTTTCTGCTTCCGAAATCTTCAGTTGGCTGAGCGGCACGAGCGAGAGGCAGTCTTCGGGGCAAACGTCCACGCAGCCGCCGCAAAGGATGCACTCCGTGCCGTCCGCTTCATTGCCTTCGAAGATGGTGTTGATCCAGCACTTCAGGCAGCGCGTGGCTTCCTGGCGCGCCTGTCCCTCCGTGTAACCCGACTCCACTTCAGCAATGCCCGTGCGGCGATCGAGCGCGATCGTCGGAACCGAGAGGCGTGAATACTCATCGTAGTCCTGGGCCATCTGGTGATGATCCAATACCGTGATCTGCACGTAGCATGGCTGGGGTTTCCAGGCGGGGCCCCGCAGATAGCGGTCGATTTCCTCCGCGGCCTTTTTCCCGTCGGCGACGGCGCTGATGATGAGGCGAGGGCCAAATGCAATGTCACCGGCGGCGAAGACTCCGGGCGCGGTCGTCATGAGGGTTGCGGGATCGATCTTGACGGTTCCCTGGCGAGTCGTCTCAATCCCGTCCTGAGGCTTCAGAAAGGAAAGGTCCGAGGTCTGTCCGATCGCCAGGATCGCCGTATCGCTTTCGAGCACGCTCTCCGTGCCCGGCTCGAAGACGGGATTGAAGCGGTGCTGGGCGTCGAAGACCGACGTGCAGTGAACCGTTTCGAGCCCGGTCAGCTTCCCGTTATGGCCCAGAAATCGGGTCGGACCGCGTGAGGCATAAATCTTCAGGCCTTCGCGCAGGGCCTCTTCGATCTCCTCTTCAAAAGCCGGCATCTCGGCGCGCGATTCCAGGCACACCATGTGAACTACCCGCGCGCCGAGGCGCAGCGCCGTGCGGGTAACGTCCATCAGCTCCTTCATCGCCACGTCCCGTTCGGCGTCGCTCAGCCGGTCCGGCAGGCGGGGACCGCCCAGGGCATCGAGCACATGGCGTTGCTGTTCGCGCAGCGCCGTGCGCGCCACGTCGATCGCCACGTTCCCGCCCCCAATCACCACCACACTTTTGCCGATCGAGAAGCGGTAGCCCAAGTTCACATTGAGCAGGAAGTCGGTGCCGGTAATGACTCCGTCGAAGTCGTGGCCGGGAAGCGGCAGGTCGCGGCTGCGATGGAGACCAATGGCCAGCAGAAGGGCTTGGAATCCTTCCGCACGCAGGTCTGCCAATGAAAAATCGCCGAGCCGGCTGTTCAAACGCAACTCCGGCCCGAGCGCCAGAATCTCGCGGACCTGGGCCTGCACCACGTCGCGCGGCAGGCGATACTCCGGAATGCCCAGGTGAAGCATGCCGCCCGGTACCGGCGCCGCTTCGAAAATCGTCACGGCGTAGCCGAGCAGGGCCAGATCGTGCGCCGCTGCCAACCCGGCAGGGCCTGAGCCGATCACCGCCACGCGCTCCGGGTGAGTCACCTTGGGTTTCTCGGGGAAGACGTCGAGCGGATTGCGAGATTCCGGCCCGTAACGCTCCGTGACAAAGCGCTTGAGAGCGCGAATGGAGATCGGGGCGTCGAACTGCCCGCGCCGGCAGTCCGTCTCGCAGGGGTGCCCACAGACGCGGCCGCAGATTGACGCCAGCGGGTTGGGAAGGCGGGCGTGGCGATACGCTTCCTCGTAGCGGCCCTCCGCGATCAGCGCGACGTAACGGCCGGCCTGCGTGTGAACCGGACAGGCCTGCATGCAGGGGAAATTCGATTCCAGCCAGCCCAGGTCTACGAGTTTGGTCCGTTGCTTGCCCACCTTGCTGCTCCGCTCTCAAGAACTCCGGCTTGCTCTGCGTCCGCCACCCGTCGGCATCTTCCGGCCGGCTTAGCGGTGTACGGTAAGATTCACGGTTGTTGATTCACCCGCGACCGTGACGGGCTGCGTGGCGGGCTTCGCCTCTTCACTCCAGGTCTTCAGGGTATAGCTGCCGTCGGGAACATCCTTGACCTCAAAATTGCCTTCCTTATCCGTCACGGCGAAATAAGGCGTTGGGACGACCACCACGTACCCCGACATCTCGGGATGCACGTTGCAGAGCAGAGGAGCCACCCCGAGATCGTTAAAGGTGAACGATTTTTCCTGACCCTGCGGCCAGGTACCCATATTGTGAGCAAGCTTTTTGTTGCCACTTACGGAGGGCCAGTAAACATTGTGCCCCACGGGATCGCTGTTCAAGAATTGCACCGTCGTGCCCTTCAGGACGACCAGCACGTGAGGAACGAAAGCCATGTGCTTTTGATCCTCCACAGCGGGCTTCGAGGGCGGCGCAAAAGTCTTGCCGGAAATGGTGTCCACGTAGACGGCGATATTCTCGGAGGAGCGCATGCCTTGCGCCGTCACTTTGCCCTTGATTTCCCCGGCAAAGGCCAAGAGTCCGAAACTGAGCAACAGGTAGATAAGCGCAAGAATCTGGTACATATTTTTCTTCATGTCTTCACCTCAAATTCAGGATGCTGACGGTTCTCCAGGCCAATCAGAGCACGTCGTCAGAAAGCAAAATCTATTCCCACCTCAAACCCGTTCGGCCGGTAGTATTTGAAATTCCGGGAATGCGCACTTCCCAGCGCCGTTGGTACTCGAAAAGAGCCTTGATGTTGGCGCGAAGGAGGAGTTGAACGCCCGGGCTGAAACGGTTGCGAGTGAAACTCTGCGACCAGAACCGCTTCAGAACATCAGGTAGCCTAAGGGATGGGGCGAAGCACCTTCAGTGACAGATAACCCAAGACATTGTGACCCGCGTCACAACGATAGCAGCACGAGATATGACACAAAGTCCAATGAACTCCGATATCTTGTCCGAATGTGGTTACTTTATTTTCGGCCTTCTCTTTTTTCATGCTGGTATCTGCGCTTTGCTTAAGACATAATGGCATTGTCGGGGTGACCCAATGCCTGTGGACCGACCGAGGGCTCCGTACAACCTGCCAGTCATCGAAAGCTGCCTTAGCTGCATAGCGCGAGAAGAGGGGCTTTTCTGTCAGCTCCCCCATGCTGCGCTTTCCACCCTGAATTCTCTCCGCCAGACTTTCTTCTATCCCAGGGGAGCTTTGCTGTTTGTCGAGGGACAGCCGGCTCGTGGGCTTTACATCATGTGCTCGGGCGAAGCGAAGCTTTATGTGAACTCCGCGGAGGGGCAGAGCCTCACATTGCGCGTTGTCGAGCACGGCGAAGTGCTCGGTCTGAGCTCCCTGATAGCCGATGAGCCTTATCCTGCCAGCGCGGAGACGTTGTGCCCAAGCCAGTTCAGCTTCATTCCACGGCTCGAATTCCTACAATTCGTGCGCGCCAATCCGGACGTTGCGTTACGCGTGGCCAAGCATCTCAGCATGGAACTCAGCCGGGCTTGGCAGCAGACACGGATGTTGGCCCTGGCTCCGGATATTCATGCTAAGCTCACCCAATTCCTCTTGGAGTGGGCAGAAAAACACCGGCAGCCGGCCGCCGACGGCCTGCGTATTGCGCTTCACATGACTCATGAGGAAATCGCGCGAAACATTGGGGCCTCTCGGGAGAGCGTAAGCCGCATCCTCAGCAACTGGAAGCAGCGCGGAGTAATTCGCGTGAGCAGCGGGACGATTACCATCCTCCGCCCATTGGAACTCCAGGGCGCAACGACGCCCTTGGCCACGCCCTAAAGATCTACTCTTCCCGGGACAGACCGGCTCTATTGTCTCCCTGCATTGCACCCGGGCGTTTTCGTCTTCATGCACGAAGGCAACACGCGCCCGTCTGGGCTGGGGATCGGGCCAGCCAACTTTTCCCGTTGTCCTTCGCGAAAACTACGTGTCCGTGGCCCCGTCGTATGGGATCTGTCTCACCTCTACCTGAAACTTTGAGAATCGCCGCAAATTCGACCTCGTGCGAAAGTGGAGGCGGTCGCCGATAAACCACGCAAAGGCCTCTCGATTCGCGTGCTGGGGTCGTCGCATCTGACGCCACGCTGTGAGATCGCCGCGCAGTGCCGGGCCGCAATCAGGAAGGCGCGCCGAACCGCATGCATAGCTGTGGGATGACAATTCCATGTCGAGAGGTATAAGGGCAACCCCACCGGTGCCTCACGCTTCAAACCGACTGTGATGTGGCTCCCCCGGGGTTGACGGGCAACCGACCAATTGGGCTTAGGACAAGGAGGAAAGTGAGGATGCTGAGGAATACCGCACACAACGGGCGCGGTGGTGTCCTGGGCCTCGTTGTCGTCTGTCTGTTCGTGATATTGGCCCCGTCGCTGATGGCGCAGACGGATGGAACGGGAGCATTGACAGGCACGCTTATCGATCCGTCCGGCGCCCCGGTTGCGTTTGCCATGGTCACGGCGACCAGCGCGGACACTGGCCAAGTTCGACCCGCGCCCACTGGGACGGACGGCACTTATAAGTTTAGTCTGCCGCCGGGCAACTACTATATGAGGTTTGAGTGCCGCGGTTACAAGACGGTGGAGATTCCTTCCGCAACGATCAACGAGAACGGGACGGTCGTTTTGGATCGGAAGCTCGAGGCGGACGCGCAAACGAATAGTAATACAGCAACGCCTCCTCAGAAGCAGACAACGGCCCCTTCCAATAACCCGACGGCGCCTTCGCTGGAGGATCTCGGCATCACTCCGGCTCAAGCCAAGGGCAGTGCCGAGGCTCAGGCACTCCTTGACAGACGGACGCACATGCTCAAGGTCCATCAACGGCTCGGTTTGATAACGATTGCTCCATTCGCCGCCACGCTCATCAGTTCTGCGGCCGCCGGTGGAAAGCAGACCAGCACCACCGGCCGTGACCTGCATGCCGCTCTGGGTGCGACGACGGTGGGATTGTATTTCACGACCGCTTACTTTGCTATCCGGGCGCCCAAGATACCCGGCACCCAAACTCGCGGGCCCATCCGCCTGCACAAGGCCCTGGCCTGGATTCATGGTCCGGGGATGGTCCTGACGCCCATCCTGGGGGAGATAGCTTTCGCTCAAAAGAGCCGCGGGGAAAGGGTGCACGGGATCGCCTCGTTGCATGGGCCGGTGGCCATCGCGACGGGAGCGGCGTTTGGATTGGCTGTAGTATCCGTATCCTTTAAATTCTGAAGAGGGCTGATGCTTGGAAAAGTACTGATAGGCTTCTGGCTGCTATCACTTCCCGCCCTTGCCGGAGTGGATAGCCAATGGGTGCTTGAACAAAGCACTCTCACCTATCATGTGTCTCACCCGCTGCATCAGAGCGAGGGAGTCAGCCATGCGGCGCGGGGCAAGGGCGTTTGCCACGACGGACAATGCGATTTCTTGATCGCGGTACCCGTGAAGTCGTTCGATTCGGGGGACAGCAACCGCGATCTTCACATGCTTCAAGTGACGCGCGGCGCGCAATTTCCCATCGTGACGGTGCGCACCCGCGTGCCCGAATCGGCCTGCGCATCAGCGACGATCTATCTCGACCTGGAGATCCACTTCGCCGGCCAGACCGTCCAGTATAAGCAGGTTCCATTCCAACGGGTGGCTCAAGGAACCGAAACCCGGATAACGGGAACAATTCCGGCAAAGCTATCCGACTTCAAGATCGACCCACCGTCGTTCCTAACGGTCCCTGTCAAAAACGAAATGCCGGTGCGCGTCGACCTGACCTGGCATCCGATGTGAAGGACTGGCGTCGCGTCCTTCGGTTCTGGTTTGGGTAGCTTCCCTTTTGAGTGCTCCGACATCGGTGGGCTCCGGCATGGCCGCATAATGGGGAGCAAGCGCAGCGCGGACCTGTCTTGTTAAGCCCCCTATCCCATCAGTGACTTTCACGTGATCGATTGCGTCGCGATCGGATTCGGAATGAAAAGTCGCCTACCCATCAACTGGCCCGCCGCCTGGCCGTCACCGGATTCCGGCGTGGAAGGGCGTTTATCAGGCACAATCCTGTTTGGGTTGTGCGGAGGCTGCTTTCGCCGTCTACAAGAACAAAATTTGCCGCCTGCCGCCCTGGCTCTCCGATGCGGTCGAGAGGCCAAAATCGGAACCGCGACCGGACCCGCTGCGCCTCAATAGGCGAGTACTTTCCGAGTGCGCCGTCGTACGACCGGAATCGCGGCTATACTCGAAGCTTGGGTGTCAAACAGATCCGTCCGAAAGGACGCTCGGAAGAATTGGCTGCACGAGCGATAGATGCGGGTTCCGAAGTGAAGTCCCGCCAA
>JBEKVC010000018.1:0-31699 GCA_049514395.1 Terriglobia bacterium | reverse complement strand
GCATGGAACCGGACGTCCCCTTGTTGATTCCGGAAGTGAACCCCGAGCATCTGGCCCTGGTGCGAATCCAGAGAAAACGGCGCGGGTGGAAGGGCATGATCGTCACCAACCCGAACTGCACGGCGGTTGGTCTGGTGATGTCGTTGGCTCCGTTAGAGAAGGCTTTCGGCCTCGAAAAGGTGCTGATGACCAGCATGCAGGCGGTTTCCGGCGCCGGTTATCCGGGCGTGCCCACGCTGGATATTCTCGGCAACGTGATCCCTCATATTTCGGGGGAAGAGGAAAAGGTGGAGCGCGAGACGCGCAAGCTGCTGGGGATATTCGTCGATGAAACGGTCAAGCTCGGCGACTTCGTGGTGAGCGCCCACTGCAACCGCGTGCCGGTCGAGGACGGCCACACCGAGTCGATATCGATTTCTCTAAAGTCCAAGGCGTCAGTGGAGGAATTAATTGGGGTGTGGCGGAAATTTCGCTCGCTGCCTCAGGAGCGAGGTTTGCCGTTTGCCCCCAAGCATCCCATTATCGTTCGCGAGGAGCGGGATCGCCCGCAGCCCAAGTTCGACCTCGCGGTCGAGCACGGGATGGCCACCGTGGTGGGTCGCGTGCGGGTATGCCCAGTGCTTCAGTTCAAGTACACCGCCCTCAGCCACAACACTATTCGCGGCGCTGCCGGGGCGGCTCTACTGAATGCGGAGTTGATGAAGTCGGAAGGGTATCTCGATTAGGGAACAGGTGACAGGGAACAGGCTGCCTGGACCTTGCTCCTGTTCCCTATTCCCTGTTCCCTATTCCCTACATGGTGAAACGTGAGTAACGCTTCCTCTGAATCCCCCCGTGCCAGACGTATAAACCTGGCCCTGCTCGGCTACGGGAAAATGGGCAAGACGCTGGCGCAACTCGCGCCGCAGAGGGGCTTCGAAGTGCGCCTGGTGATGGATATTGACGTCAACGCGCAAGGCCGGGGCATCACGCGCGAGAAACTCCAGGGTATCGACGTGTGCGTGGACTTCACGACGCCGGATGCGGCTTTCGAGAACATTCGCCGGGTCGCGGCGCTGGGTGTGAATCTCGTGGTAGGGACAACGGGTTGGCATAACCGGCTGGAGGAAGTGCGGAAGATCATCGAAAGCGCCGGCGTCGGCATGGTTTACGCCGCGAATTTTTCCATCGGTGTGAATCTGTTCTACCGGCTGGCCCGCGCGGCGGCGGAAATCTTTGCCCCCTTCGCGATGTACGATCCTTACCTCACCGAAGCTCATCACAAGTTCAAGAAGGATGCGCCCTCCGGCACGGCGCTCGAAATCAAACGCCAGATTCAACCCGAATTCAAAAGCCGCGAGATTCCCATGACCAGTGTGCGCGCGGGTTACATCCCCGGCACGCACGAGTTGGGCTTCGACTCCGAGGCGGATACAATTATCCTCCGCCACACGGCCCGCGGTCGCCAGGGGTTTGCTGAAGGCGCCCTGTACGCGGCGCGCTGGATCGTCGGCAGGAAAGGTTTCTTCAGCTTCACAGACGTTTTGCAGACTGGCGCTGGGACCGACCCGGCCCCAGCCCCCAGCCCCTAGCACCCAGTCCCCAGTGGAGGTCTTATGAGCGTTGACATTCGTGGTTGCGGCACGGCGCTGGTGACCCCCTTCAGGAAGGATGGCTCCCTGGACCTTGATGCCCTGCGGCGTTTGGTTCAGTTCCAACTCCGCGCCGGCATCGACTTCCTTGTCCCCTGCGGTACAACGGGAGAAACCCCCACGCTCGAGCACGCTGAGTACCTGGCCGTCATCCGCGCCGTGGTCCAGGAAGTGGCGGGGAGGGTTCCCGTGATTGCGGGAGTGGGCGGAAATAACACCCGCAAAGTGATCGACCTTGCCGCCGAGGTGCGCGGGCTGGGCGTGCAGGGAATCCTTTCCGTAGCCCCTTACTACAACAAGCCTACCCAGGAAGGCCTTTACCAGCACTTCCAGGCCATGGCGGAATCTACCGACCTTCCGATCATTGTTTACAACGTTCCGGCACGCACCTCGTCGAATATCGAGCCCCCCACCGTGGCCCGCCTCTCGAAAATCCCAAACATCATCGGCATCAAGGAGGCTTCCGGGAGTATCGTGCAACAAATGGAAGTCCTTGCCGCCGTACCGCCGGGCTTCCGCGTGCTTTCAGGCGACGACTCGTTCACCTTCCCGCTCATGGCGCTGGGTGGCGTGGGTATCATCTCCGTCATCTCCAACGAAATCCCGGGCCAGATGACCAGACTCGCGCACCTGCTTTTGGAGGGAAAACTCGAGGCAGCGCGCCAACTCCACTTCAGCCTGTTGCCCCTGATGCAAGTGAACTTCATCGAGACCAATCCCATTCCCGTCAAGGCCGCACTCGCCATGATGGGCATGATCGAGGAAGTTTACCGCCTGCCCATGGTCCCCATGAAACCCGAAAACCGCGCCAAGCTTGAAAAGGTGCTGGCCGCGCAGGGGTTGCTGAACGGCCGCAGAGACGCCGCGTAGAGAGGAACCGCAGAATTTTCCGTTTCCCGAAAAACTCCGTGGGGTGTAGGGCTGTTGGTTTTGCAGTTGGGGCAGTTCACGGACCACCGAATCTTTCTGATGCGTGGTAAAAGGAGGGAAGGCCTCGTAGGCTGCTTCCACCAGCACCACCCCCCACCCCCTCCCGCCGCGGCGGGAGGGGAGTTCAAGTTCCCCCTCCTTTGTTAAGGAGGGGGTTAGGGGGTGGTTGAGGGGGCCATGCTCGAGACAAAGTGATAACTTCCCGAACCGATTTCGTAAACCACCGCGCCCGCCTCCGCGCGAAGGTATTTGATTCCCGGGGTTTCGCCCGCCGGCCTGTCACTTTCCTTTACGGATGCCGCAGCGTTGGCCGGGACGTACACCGTTGCCGTGGTGTTGACAGGCACGGTAACACTCCAGATAAAGCGGTCCCCGTCACGCTTCCAATCGCTCACAATTTCGCCGTAGGGAGACTTGTGCGAAGCCCTTACGAAAGTCAGGTCGCCGACCGGAGTGGGGTGCATGATGATGTGCTTGAAGCCTGGGTGTTGCGGATCGGGGCGGATGCCCGCCAAGTTTTCATAGAACCAAGTGATAAGGTCGCCCACCAACATTAAATGGTTACCCGAATTCATGGCCGGATTGGCTGTATCGCCATTCCAAAGTTCCCAGATCGTGGTGGCGCCTTTGCCGCTCATGTAGCCCCAGCTCGGGTACGATTTCTGGGAGGCGATCTCATAAGCGACATCCGGGCGGCCGCTGTCGGAGAGCACCTGCATGAGCCACTGGCCGCCGATCAGACCAGTTCCGATGTGCCCTATGTTTTGCTCCTCAATCTTCCGCACCAGCGCTTCGGAGACTCTCTGCCTGTCCTGTTCCGGAACCATGCCGAAGGCCAAAGGAAGGACGCTGGACGTCTGGGAGCCGTTGCTGTATCGGCCGATCGGCTGATTGAAGTAGGTTTTATTGAACGCAACTACCAGCCTGTCAGCAAGCTGGTTAAAGTCCTTCGCATCGCTTTCCTTACCAAGCAGCGTCGCGTTGCGGGCCATCAGGCGCAGCAGATGGTAGTAAAAGGCTGAGCCGAGCACGCGCCCCTCCGTCTTGCGGGCCGGATCGTTGGAATGGATCAATTCGGGAGATTCCGGCGGGACGCACCAATCGCCGTAGACATCCCGCGGCATGAGATCGTCTATGAGGTACATCTGCATATGAGTGGTCCACTTCTTCATTCCCTCATAGTGCCGTTCAATCACCCGCAAATCGCCGTACTGATCGTAAAGGTGGTCGGGGATAATGATGAAGCTGGATGGCCAAGTGACGTCGTCATGGTATAAAGGCCAGTAGGCCGGGGACACGTCGCTGACGCTCCCCTTCGAATCCTGAGAGTCCGCCATGTCGTCCACCCACTTGGCATACAGAGCGGCAACATCGAATAGGTAGGGTTCGCCTCGGCTCTCGTCAGACCGGTCACCGAGCCAACCTTGGCGCTCGTCGCGCTGCGGGCAGTCGGTGGGCATGCTCCGGTAGTTGTCTTTGGTCCCCCAGACCACGTTTTGGTAAATCTGATTGAGCAGCGGATTGGAAGTGGCGAAGTCAGCATGCTGTTCCACGGCGTCGTGAACTTCTCGTCCCTCCAGGGAGGACAAGTCTGGCTTGCCGGGGAAGCCCCTCACTTCCACGTAGCGGAAGCCGTGGTAGGTGAAACGCGGCTCATACACCTCGGTCCCATTACCCTTGAGTGTGTAGATATCGGTCGCCTTTGCGGAGCGAAGGTTGTCCAGATAGAGTGTGCCGTCGGGCCGGAGCCGTTCGGCATGGCGGAGCGAGGCTTGGCTTCCTTTCGCTCCAGAGACGGTCAGGCGGCACCAGCCCACCATGTTCTGCCCCATGTCAAAGATGTAGACGCCGGGGTGCGGCTGAGTGATGGCCATCGGCTTGAGAGTTTCGGTGACGCGGATGGGTTCAATCGGTTGAGCGGCGAGGACGCCGGCGGGACCTTCTACCACCTGCGCTTGTTGCCAGCCGCTATCGTTAAAGCCCGGGTGGCTCCAGCCCTCCATTTCTTGGCGCGCATCGTAGACTTCGCCGTCATATTCGTTATTGGTGCGAATCGGTCCCTCGGTGGTCAGCTTCCAACTCCCGTCGCTCACCACGCGCTCGACTTTTCCGTCGCTATATTCGATTTCGAGCTCGAGCAGCAGCTTGGGGTAGCCAAAGGTCCGCATCAATGTCGGGACCTTGTTGCGCGGCGCGAAATAGCGCCCGCTGCCGAGGATTACACCGGCCGCATTGGGGCCCGGCTTTAAACGCTTTGTGACATCGTAGGTCAAGTAGAAGACTCGCTTGTCGTAATCGGTGAGGGCGGGAACCAGCACGTCGTCGCCCACCTTGGCGCCGTTCAGGTAAGGTTCAGAGAGGCCTAGGCCTGAAATATAGAGTGTGGCGCGCTTCACCTGTCCTTCCACATTGAAGTCCTTGCGCAACAAGCGGGCTGGCAGGACGCGTCGCTCCGCCCAACCCACCTCGCCCCAGGGAGCCATGCCGTATTCCCCCCGGACTTTGGCTTCCCCCCAGGCTGAGTCGTTGAACTCACTCTTATTCCAATCGGGGACCTCGGCCGGTGAGACTCGCCACTGCCCGTCGGTGTGGATAACCACCGTTTCGCCGCGCGCGAGCTCCATTTCGAGTGCGCCAATCAGGCCTGAAGGAGCGTCACCGGAAGTGCTCACGGCGACCGCGAGGATGTTGGCGCCGCTGTGCAGGGCCCGAGTAATGTCATGCGAGATAGGATCCTCGAGCCCCTTTGCTGACCCGATTTCCTTCCCGTTGATATAAAGCGTAGAAGCGCCGGAGCCGACCAGAAACAGGAGGGCATCCGAGAGAGAATTGTCTGGCGGAATCTCGATCGTGCGACGGAAATATCTGGTGCCGGGACCGGGCTGGGACGACCAGACCCAGTGAGCTTCCTTTAGCTGCTCCGGCTTACCCTCGCCATCGTCGAGTCCGATCCACTTCCCCTTCCAGTCCTCGGCTTGGAGCAGCCCCATGGACCAAAAGGCAGGCTCACTCCAGGCCGAAGGGTTTCCTTGGTCGTCCCATACCCGCACTTTCCACCACACCTGCATGCCTGAACCCAGCGGTCTGCCTTCATAAGGCACATGAATGGACTTGTCAGACTTGACCTTTCCAGTGTCCCAGAGATCTCCCTGATCGCTGCGTAAACGCTCTTCGCTGCCGGCCGCCAGGATTTGGTAAGCCGCCTGCGTCTGGCCCCTTACTTTTGGATCGGTTGGCTCGAGTGTCCAACTCAAGCGCGGTTGTAACGTATCGATGCCGAGCGGGTTCTGGCGATACTCGCAGCGCAGATTCACTGGTCGTAAAAGCTCTTCCGCGGCGATAGCGGAAAGACAAGCGACCGTGACTACCAGGAAGGTTAGCGCAAAACCACATTTGGACATTCGATTACTCCTCATGATTAGACCTGCGTTTACAAGGTATTACGCGCATTCCGAACTGGTCCACTTCGCAGCCGGAATGAACAGTGGTGTCGACGGGGGCAGTATACAGTTAGCTCCTCCAATTGAAAATGGCGATGTGTGTCGCCATTGAAATTGGGACTGCACACCCCACGGAAGTTAGCTAAGATAGATTAGCTAAGAGGAATCGTTATGCGCTCCATAAAGGTACACGAAGCCAAGACCAATCTATCGAAATTGATTGAGCAGGCTTGCCGCGGTGAGGAGGTCATCATCGCGCGCGGCACGACCCCCGTGGTTCGTCTGATTCCCATCGGGGAAGTGCGAGGGCGGCGGCAGCCGGGCGTCTTGCGCGGCAAGCTTCGAGTGGGTCCGGAATTCTTTGAGCCGCTTCCTGCCGAGGAACTTTCCGCCTGGGAGTAGAAGCGAGAACGTTCCCATCGTCACCAACGAGCGGAGCTTCGAAACCTACGGCGTACGCCGAGTATGGTGAGAGTTCCAGCGGCGCCAAAGACTTCTATCCGAGGAGGGCGCTATGCTTCGTACTGCCAAGTTGTTCCGCAATGGCCGCAGCCAGGCTGTCCGGCTGCCCGCGGAGTACCGCTTCGAAAGCTCGGAGGTCTACAGCCGCCGTGATCCTGCCAGCGGCGATGTCATCCTGTCGCGGAGGCCGGAATCCTGGCAGGACTTCTTCGAGTTGATGAGGACCATCGATGTGCCGGAGGACTTTCTGGCGGACCGCCAGGATACGCTCCCGCAGAAATGGAAGCTGTTCTGATGCCCACTCGTTACCTGCTGGACACAAATATGGCCAGCTACGTCATCAAAGGCAACATCCCCCGTGTGCGGGCGCGCTTGCTGAAAGTGCCGATGGCCCAGGTTTCGATCTCGGCGGTTACCGAGGCGGAGTTGCGTTTTTGGGGGGGGACGTGCTCATGAAGATCTCACATCCCGAAGCCGAATTGCGGATCCTCATTCCATATCGAACGCCAGGTACATTAATGTTCCCTGGCGTTCGATCTGCAGGACGACGGGGTCGCCGGTTTTCAGCTTGTCCAGGGCCTGGCGAAGGCCGTCGAGACTGATAATGTCGATGCGGTTTAGCGCGTGGATAACATCTCCGGATTGAAGGCCGGTCTCCACGCTCGCGGCGTAGGCGGCTCGGGCGGCCACGATGACCCCAGAGGCCATGCGAAGTCCCGGCAGCGCTTCGGAAATATTCTTGTTGATTGCGACCCCCACGATTCCCAGCTTGCCTATCAAATTCCCCTCGGGATCCAGGTCCGCCACCCGGTGGACTTCGTCTCGGCGCTCAGCGACCTGGATTTCCAAGATAAATCTTTGCGAGCCTCGGACCACGTCGAACTTCACGGCTTCGCCACCCTCACGCAGATACATGATGGCACCAAACTGAGGCAGACTTTCCACCGATCTGCCGTCTACAGCCCCGATCACGTCCTGGATTTTCAGCCCTGCTAAGTCCGCCGGGCCTCCCGGTGCCATGTCCGACACGATGACACCATGATCCTGCCCGAGTCCCAGCCCCGCAGCCAGTGCAGGGGTGACGGTCTGAACGTTGATGCCGATCTCGCCGCGATGCACGTGCCCATACTTGCGCAGTTGTGGGTAGGCGAACTTCACCACGGAGCTCGGAATGGCAAAGCCCAAGCCTTCACTTCCACCACCCTTCGTCAGAATGAATGTGTTGATCCCCACGATGTTTCCTTCCACGTCCACGAGCGGGCCGCCGCTGTTGCCCGGGTTGATGGGAGCGTCCGTCTGGATATACACCATCGGGCGGTCGGGATCGGGTTGGCGGGCGACGGAGCTGACCACCCCCATAGTCACGGAGTTCTCTAGCCCCTCGGGGCTGCCAAAAGCCAGAACCACCTGACCCTTCCGGAGCGCAGCATAGTTACCCAGTGGGAGCGCCCGTAATCCCTCAGCCTCAACTTTCAGAAGTGCGAGGTCGATGTCTTTATCCAAACCGATGATGCGCGCATCAATAGCGGGGGCAGGAGGCCTGGTCGTCGAGCGAGGCGACCCGCTGGCCGTTCGCGAGGGTATGATCACCCGAACCCGTTGCGCCGCTTCCACCACATGAGCATTGGTGATGATGTACCCACTCGCGTCAACGATCACGCCCGAGCCGGTGATGTGCTGCTTGCCGAGCAGGGCGGTATTGGTTCCCTCCTGCTCTTCCACAGGTCCGAACCCCGTGACAAGAATCTGCACGACCGCTGGCGAGACTCGCCTGGCCAGCGCCTCGAAGGAGTCGCTCAATTGGCGGAGAATATCCGGGGCTTCTTTTTCTGGGGGTGCCTGGGCCTGAAGCCCGGTTGTCAGCAGCAGACACGCGGCGGCCGGAATCCAGTTCACCAACCTTCGCCTTCGGCGCGGATTTGAGTCGGACCTGAGTTGATTGCTCATCTTGACCTCACACTCCTCCCCAAGCTCAACAGCTTGATCTTGCCCACCATCTTTTTGATGGCGATAGCCGCCGCGTAGGTACACAGAAGAGCGCGGCATTCTTTCCATAGGCGCAAGGTAACCCCTTCGACAACTCGGGGGCTGGCCGAATCTAACCGGGCGTGGCAGCCTCGGACAATTGTATTGCTCAGAATGACACTCCAATGGCTTTTTTCAGCAAGCTCTGGAATGCGCCATCTTTACTGATCCTCCTTACAGTAAAGATAATACTGCAATCAAACGAGAGCGATTCTCTGCTGGGAAGAGCAGGAGAGAAAGGCGCCCTTATGACCAGAAGAAATCCGACAGCGATTTCGGCAAGGCCTTTACTGGGCAGCCGGCTTATAGGCTTTCGTCATTCCGTTTCGGCTGTTGGTCACGGTGAACTGGCCGTCCGGTTCCGCAGAAAGCCTGATCCAATTCCCCTGGCAATGTTCTTCCAAGTTGGCGATGAAGGCCTCGGGCGCGTTGTTCTCCTTGCCTGCTTCCAGCGCATAATGCAGTTGCCAGATGTCTTCGAGGCCGGGCGAAGTGCGCATGGTTTGCCACGCTTCGGGTGAGCCCCCCTTCCTCGCGCCGTTGTTCATGATGGCCACCAGGGGATGCAAAGCTTGTACTAAAGGGGGTGCACCGGAGAGGTCGAGGCCGTGATGCGTGCTCAGGTACACATCGACTGTTCCGACCACATTAAACGGACAAGCCAGTCCAAGTTCCTTGTTCCATGTCAAATCCCCCAGATCAATCATGCGGAACTTGCCATAGGTGATGAGCATCCCAACCGACTGGGCATTCTCTGAAGGGTCACTGGCCTTTCGTTTCATTCCGGCACATAGTGGGTTGAGCGCATCCACTCCCGCCAAGGGCTCTGAAATCTCATTGCCCGCGGCGGTCAGGACCTGAACGTTGATCCCCTGGATTGGAATCCAGTCACCGGGTTTCGCCAGAAGATGTTTGGCTTTGTCGCGCACTTTCGAATACGCCGAAAAAAGCATATCAGCTTCCATACTGGTTTCGACACTCGGCCCGTGGTCCACGAAGGTGCGGATGGGGATCCGGGCTGCGAGCTGCGGCACGCCTCCAACGTGGTCGGCGTGGTAGTGCGTCACAACCAGGTAATCGATCTGTTTCACTCCCGCCAGTTTGGCGGCGGAGACGATGCGGTCGGCGTCGCGGCCACCGGCATCCGGCCAGCCGGCGTCCACCAGCATCGTTTCCCCCAAAGGTGAGACGAAGAGCGTGGCCTGGCCGCCCTCCACATCGATGAAATACACTTGCAAAGTCTGGGCGGCGCGCGCCGGAGCGCAAAGAAGAAAGAAGAGAACAGCGGTGATGGTTGTTCGCATGGTGGAATCCTGATGAAACGTATTTAAAATTCTCGTTGCTGCTCGACACGAGTCAAGAGTCAACGGTCCAAGGTCAAAAGTGGACCGACTGGAAATGCGTGCGACAAGTTGCACAGACTCCAGCGGCTAGAATCCTACCAGAAAAAAGGCTCTTGGGATTCGGGTTTCGTGCAGCGGCGCCGTCAAGAAAGCATCGGCGGCCTTCAGGTTTGCACATCCTGAAGTTGCCACAAGGGAACTGGACACCTGGAAAGAGCGAAGCAAGGAGGACATTCCTAAACAGGCTGGATAGCCCAAGCGGAAATTATCCTTGCGGCTGTTCTCAACCTGCGGTATACTCCTGGCCGATGTTCAGCGCTTACGCCAATTGGTTTAGCTACCGCTTTTGGGGCTTTAGCCCCAGTGGGTAGAGTGGTGTTGGCCTGAACCCGGAAACAAGTCGTAATAAGCCAACCCACTCGAAAGAGTGGGTTTTTCATTTTAAGGAGGCTGGCGGTGATTATTTCCATGAGACTTCATGCCACCAAAGAGGAGATTGAGCACGTTTGTGAGCGCATCGGGGAGTTTGGCTACAAAGTTCACTCCATCCAGGGCGAGGAGCGCGTGGTGATCGGCGCCGTGGGGGTCGGAGACGTCACCGCCTGCCTCGAGTCCCTGGAGGCCGCGCCCGGCGTCGAGAGCGCCGTCCGCATATCCGCGCCTTACAAGTTCGTGAGCCGGGAATTCAAGAAGGAGCGTACCACCATCCCTGTGAATGGCGTGGAAGTGGGCGGCAGCGAATTCGCCATCATGGCCGGCCCGTGTTCGGTGGAAAGCGAAAAGCAGATCATGGAAACAGCCGAGGCCGTGGCGGCTACCGGGGCCAAGATTCTCCGGGGCGGCGCCTTTAAGCCCCGAACCTCTCCTTACGACTTCCAGGGCCTGGAGCTCGAGGGATTGAAACTCCTGGCCAAGGCGCGGCAGGCTACCGGCTTGGCCATCGTCACCGAGGTGATGAGCGAGCAGGACGTGGAGGTGGTTGCCGAGCATGCGAACATCATGCAGGTCGGCGCGCGCAACATGCAGAATTTCATGTTGCTCAAGGCGCTGGGTGAATGTCCCCGGCCGGTTCTCCTGAAGCGCGGCATGAGTTCTACCATCATGGAACTCCTCATGTCCGCCGAGTACATTACCGCCCACGGGAACCCCAACATCATGCTCTGCGAGCGCGGCATCCGGACCTTCGAGACCGCCACGCGCAATACCATGGATATCGCCGCCGTGCCACTGCTCAACGAGCTAACCCATTTGCCCGTCATCCTCGATCCCAGCCACGCCACCGGCAAGCGCAGCTTGGTGCCGGCGCTGGCGCGCGCGGCCGTGGCTGTGGGCGCGGACGGCCTGCTCATCGAAGTGCATCCTTTTCCCGAAAAAGCCTTCAGCGACGGCGCGCAATCTCTTACCCTCGACCAGTTCCGGACCCTGATGAACGACCTCAGGCCCTATCTGGATTTGTGGAAGGCATCGCGCGCCTGCGCTGCCGCTGCCGTTTGAAACTCATGGTGCCTACGAAACATTGGCGGAAAGCACGCATAAATCTTTGCCCTCTCCCACAGGGCTGATCTTTACCCATATCTTCGGCTGGACACCGGGGCTGCCGAGGTCGGATAGACAGCCCTCTCCCTGAGGGAGAGGGCCGATTTTTCGACTCCGTCAAATCTTCTTGCAATGCACATAGGGTTGGGAATAGCGTTGGGCTTGGGGAGACGAATCGGTGCTCCGAAAGGAGAGGAAATGAGCACGCCACAGACCACGAAGAAAGACGATTTGATCGTTATCGGCGGAGCGGGCGGCTTTATCGGCGGCTCGCTCACCCGATACTTCCACGACCGCGGTTTCACCAGGATCCGCGCCATTGATAAGAAACCTTTGCCGGACTGGTACCAGAGAGTGCCGGGTGTTGAAAGCCTCTGCATGGACTTGAGTGAGAGGGAGAATTGTGTAAGGGCGTGCGAGGACGCAGTCGAGGTTTACAATCTGGCTGCTGACATGGGGGGCATGGGCTTCATCGAGAAGTTCAGGATCGAATGCCTGCGCAGCATCCTGATCAACACCAACCTGATCGAAGCGGCCTACCAGGCGGGCGTGCAAAGGTATTTCTTCTCCTCCTCCGCCTGCGCCTACAACACCGAGCTGCAGAAAGATCCGCACTGCCGGGCACTGAAAGAGTCGGACGCCTACCCCGCCATGGCAGAGCGGGGCTACGGCTGGGAAAAACTCATGTCCGAGATGTTCTGCCAGGAATACTGGGCGGAGCGTGGCTTGAAGACCTTCATGGCACGCTTCCACAACGTCTACGGTCCCAACGGCACGTGGGACGGCGGGCGGGAAAAGGCTCCGGCGGCCATTTGCCGGAAGGTCATCGAAGCCAAGGATACCGGCAGGAACGAAATTGTAGTCTGGGGTGATGGCACGCGGACCCGCAGCTTCATGTACATCGATGACTGCACCCAGGGCATTGACATGATCACACACTGCGAGGCTCTGATCGCAACACCCATCAACCTCGGTTCCAATGAGCTCATTTCGGTCAACGAGCTCGTCGATATTGCGGAAGAAATTGGCAGGGTAAAGCTCCAGCGCAAATATGATTTGACCGCGCCCAAGGGAGTCGCCGGCCGAAACAGTGACAACAGCATGATTAGGAACATCCTGAACTGGGAGCCCAGCACTCCCTTCCGCGAGGGTCTGTCGAAGACCTACGCCTGGATCGAACAGCAGTATCAGGACCGAAAGGCCGGCAAAGTCACGGTGCGAGAAAACTATCAAGCGGCGTGAGCCCATGCACGCACAACAGGTGATTGAAATCACTTCGATCATCAGCGAAATCCCCTATCGAATGGCATTTGCCGGCGGTTGGATCGATCAACCGTTCGTTTCGAAGCTGAACCCCACTCCACCGGGTTCCATGGTGGTGGTCGGTCTGGAGCCCACCTTCCGGTACATGGATCGCTGCGGAATGGCCACCAGTTCGCGCGAGGTGGCGCGCAAGCTCTGGAACGGCAAACTGCCGAATGGAGATCCCAGGCAACTTACCCGCGAGCTGTATGAGGCAGAAAACAAGGGCAAGCCGGAGCCTTCCGGTTCGCAGGACATGGCGGGCTTGATTTACCCCGGAGTGAACAGGTTGGACTATGACTACAGCTATGAGGGCGGCTACTTCCCCGTGCACGTCGAATCCAACAATGATCCGGATGTCGCGCATTGGTTGGAGGACGTGGTCCACATGGTGCCGGTCGCGCAGCGTCCTGCCGGCTACAATCCCCTCGAGAAAAAGAACCTCGACCCGAAGTGGATCCAGAGGCTGGGCGAGACGGGAAAGCAGTGCTTTGATGCCATCGTGGCGAAAGACTGCAAGGCGCTGGGCGCCTCCATGAATGAGTGCATGGAGTGCTGGGAGACGATTCTGCCCCACACCGTCAGGCACCCGGCGGTCACCGTGGACTTGGCGGGAATCCTGGCTTACTACCAGTCCCGGTATGCCGGAGCCATGTACTCCGGGTGTGGCGGCGGATATCTCTACGTTGTGTCGGACGAGCCGGTGCCCGGGGGAATTCGTGTGAAGGTCAGGTACTCAAAGAAGAATGACTGACGCGAAGACAGTTGTGGTGACCGGTGGTTTTGACGATTTCAGGTCCCAGCACGTTCGCTTTCTCGAGGAGGCTTCGAAGCTCGGGGATGTGTGCGTTCTCCTTTGGTCAGACGAGACAGTGCGCGCCCTCGAGGGCCACCCCCCGAAGTTTCCTCAAGAGGAGCGGTTATATCTGCTCCAGGCTAATAGGTATGTCAAAGATGTAAGACTGGTGACGGGGCAGGTGGACCAAGACTCCATACCGATGGTCGGTGGAATCAATCCTGAAATCTGGGTTGTGGAGGAGGCGAGCGACAATCCCCGCAAGCGGGCCTACGTCGAGTCCCACGGTGTTGAATATCGTGTTTTCAAGAAGACAGACCTGGGCGGCTTCCCGGCGTTGCCGTTCGATCCTAAGGGTGAGCGGTCGTCAACTAAGCGCGTGATTGTGACCGGTTGCTACGATTGGTTTCACTCGGGCCACGTAAGGTTTTTCGAGGAAGTCTCCGGGTTGGGCGACCTCTACGTGGTGGTGGGACATGACGCCAACATCAAGCTGCTGAAGGGCGAAGGTCACCCGATGTTTCCACAGGACGAGCGCCGCTATATGATTCAGTCCGTGCGTTTCGTCAAGGTTGCCCTGGTATCTTCAGGGTCCAGCTGGATGGATGCCGAACCGGAGGTTGCCCTCATCAAGCCGGACATATACGCGGTGAACGAAGATGGTGATGTGCCGGAAAAGCGCGCCTTTTGCAAAGAGCGCGGCATTGAATACGTGGTTTTGAAACGGACCCCCAAAGAAGGCCTGCCGAAACGGCAGAGCACCAACCTGCGGGGATTCTGAAGCTCAGTGTGAGTGTGCGGAAGGCGCTCACCGGAGCGCGGGCAGCAGCCGTGGAGGAGGAACTCGATGCGAAGCAAAGTTCTTACCGGTGCGTGTTTTGTTGTCACAGCAGTGACCATGATTTTAGCTCTGATAAGTGTAATGAGCTTTTCTCGCCAGGCTTCCCCTGGCGTGGTTCAACAGTGGGTGCAACACGATCGAAACGCGCCACAACCGCCTGTCATCACGCCCGGCGAGGCAAGTACGCAAGAGCAGCCGGGAAAGCCTCCGTCAGACGCTATTATTCTTTTCGACGGCAAAGACCTCTCCGGCTGGGAATCGGTCAAAGGCGGGCCTGCCGAATGGAAAGTTGGAGACGGCTATTTCGAGGTAGCTCCGCACACTGGCGACATCAAAACCAAGCAGGCCTTTGGCGACTGCCAGCTCCACGTGGAATGGGCAGCTCCCAACCCGCCTCACGGCCAAGATCAAGACCGCGGCAATAGTGGGGTTTACCTGATGAGCCTCTATGAAGTCCAGGTACTTGACTCCTACCAGAGCGAAACCTACCCGGACGGGCAGGCAGCGGCAATCTACGGCCAGTATGCGCCCCTGGTCAATGCGTGCCGGCCTCCCGGCCAGTGGCAGAGCTACGACATTGTTTTCCATGGTCCGCGATTTGACTCGGCAGGGAAAGTCGTCCGCCCTGCGACTTTCACGGTGCTGCATAACGGCGTGCTGGTCCAGGACCACGTCACCGTCCTCGGTCTGACAGATGGCGAGCATGAGCTCTACAGGCAAACCCCGACCAAATTGCCTCTGAAACTGCAAGACCACAACCACCCGGTCCGCTTCCGAAATATCTGGATTCGGGAGCTTGCCGACGCCCAAAAATAAGCGCGCGCCGGCTGACCAAAGAGGGAAGGGGCCAATACCGTTCACATAAGGGGTGGTCAGGAAACTCCTTCCCGCCCTTCCAGACCCGTGCTGAGAAATCCGGGCTAACCGCCCAGCAAGCGGGCGACCTCTTTGGCATAGTAGGTCAGGATGATATCCGCGCCGGCCCTTCGGATCGAGGTCAGGGTTTCTATCATCATCCGTTCACGGTCAATCCATCCCATCCTGGCCGCGGCCTCGATGAGGGAGAACTCACCGCTCACCTGGTAGGCGGCGATGGGGACATCGAACTCGCGGCGGGCGAGTGCGATAATATCGAGGTAAGGAAGCGCGGGTTTCACCATGATGATGTCCGCGCCTTCCTCTACATCCAGGGCAATCTCTCGCATGGCTTCGCGTTGGTTGGCGGGATCCATTTGGTAGGCCTTGCGGTCCCCAAACTTTGGCGCCGAGTCCGCGGCCTCCCGAAAGGGTCCGTAGAACGCCGAAGCGTATTTGGCTGAATAAGCCAAAATAGGTGTCTGGGTAAAGCCGCGGGCGTCCAACTCCTGGCGAATGCGCCCCACGCGCCCGTCCATCATATCGGATGGCGCGACGATGTCGGCGCCGGCCTCGACCTGGGTCAAGGCTGTCTTTGCCAGAAGTGGAAGCGTGGAATCGTTGTCAACTTCACCGTTCTGAATCAGGCCGCAGTGACCGTGACTCGTATATTCGTCCAGGCACACGTCGCATATCACCAACAAATCCGGCAACTCTCTCTTGATCGCCCGCACCGCCCGCTGCACGATCCCATTGGGGTCGTAGGCGCCTGAGCCCACTTCGTCCTTGCTTTCCGGGATACCGAACAGGATTACGGCAGGAACGCCCAGGTCATGCGCCGACTTGCATTCGCCCACCAGCCCATCGACCGACCAGCGGTAATTTCCTGGCATGGACTTGATTTCGTCCTTAACCTTCGATCCAGGACAAACAAAGAGCGGATACACAAGAGACCGGGCGTTGATCTGGTTCTCGCGCACAAGGCTGCGAAGGGTCTCGGTGCGCCGCAACCTGCGGGGTCGATGGATTGGGAAAGACATGGCATGCTCCTTGTGTTTAAGTTGCTAGTGGCTAGTGGTTAGTGGCTAGGGGAGCGAAGCCACTAACCACTAGCCACTTCAGCTAATACAATCTGTCGCGCGGTTTAAAATCCCCGAACGTCCCGATGTTGGCTAACGAGATTGCCACCCGGAAGACGTTTTCTTGCCTAATGGTTCCTAATGAAAACCGCCGATACTCAACGTTTATCCCGAAGCATCCAAAATTATAGCTGAGTTGGCCGACTGCGCCGGCAGCAATCTTCTGAACAAGGTTGTAGTCCACGCCAAACGCGCCACTCACCCCTTTGCGGTTAAAGTCCCCATAGGTCGCGAGGAGGTTCAAAAGGTGGTAGGAGGAAGTGGAAGTCGTTGTTGAGGAGGAGCTGGTGGACCCGCTCAGAAGGTTAGCATACGAATTCTTATTAATGAAGAAGTCGGTAAAGGCCAGCCCATAAACGCCGCGCTTGACATGAGAGGTAATGCCAGCGTCAAGGATACCTCCGCCGTTCGGGCTTAAATCAAGTTTCAGCTCGGTGTCGTAAGACGAGAAGGGAGCGAACTTCAGGTCAGAGACGACCGGCGACAAACGCCTGCCGGGAATGAAGTGAAATCCCGTAAGCGAGAGCGTCGGCTCCCAAACAATGGGGTTGTTCGATCCCAGGACACCGCCGAACGTGGGGTCAAAATAATACTTCTGCGAGATGCGCCAGGAAATCAGCTCCTGAGCCTGGGGTATATCCGTTGTTCCCGCAGGAACGTCTTTGCGGGCCAGGATAATATTCGTCAGCGAATACTCAACTTCATTGGTTTGGGAGAGGATGTCCAGATCATCGTACCGAACAACGTTGGCAAGCTCTTCCGGATCCCTGGCTTTGACCAGACGATAGACTATGTCAGGCTCAATAACATGCTTAAGGCGCCGGCCCCACAAGGACCACGCGAGGACTTTTTCGAGGGAAGGCGGCCGAAGATCGAGTGAGAAGTCGCCCAGCAGCCTGGTGAGGGGGTCGTGGTTCGCTTCCAGGCTGGTCCCGTATCGGGTCGCCTGGACTCCTGCCGAAGGGGTGAGGTGAAAGCCCCAAAATTCCTTGACGCGAAGCGTGACCTCCGGGTGAAAGTCCAATCGCTCCGAGAGTGAGGGAAGGGCAAGTCCTGGTTCCGTGCGCCCGAGGGCGCCAGCAGAAGTCCCGAACGAAAAGTAGAAGGGGCTTTCACCTACCTGCTTGTCCGTTCCGAAAAACGAGAATTCGGGCGTTTGCCGGATGATAACAGCGTTCCCTGGCACCAGTTGTGTGGAGAGGAAGTCCTCGTACCGGGATGCGTAGATGTTGAAGTTGTAAGCGCCGAAATCCTTGGTTACGAAACCGATTTGGTGAGCCTCGGAATTGACCGCTTCGGTGAAAGTTGGCGAATAAACTTCGCGGAAAGCCAGCGACGAAACGTAGTCCACGTCCGCGACGCCGCGAAATCCGTCGAAAAAATCCTCAGCGTCCCCGACCGCCTTGAGGCTCTGGCCGGGGGCGCGATTTGCCCGAACCTTGTCCTTATCATTTACCCCGAAATAGTCCACCGTGAGCTTGGTGCTATCGCTGGGTGTCGCCCGGAACTGTGCCCTTCGGGCAAGCCCTCGGAGGCTATAATCCTCCAGACCCAGCAAAAGGTCCATGCTGGGACTGATCGCCCAGAAAAAGCCCGCGCCGACGACGGTCCCCTTCTGCGAAGAAGTCCCAATGTGTGGAAGCAAGAAGCCGGTATGGCGAGCCTTGCGGGCGATGGAGGTACCCATGAAGGGGAGGTAGAAAAGAGGAACGCCCAGGAATCGGATGACAGAACCACGCGCTATGGCCTTGTCGTCCAACTCCACCTTGGCGTCGCTGGCGGAAAAGGACCAACCCTTGGCTTCGCAATCGCAAGTCGTAAACCGGCCATGTTTCACCGTGTACGTATTCTCATCCAAACGCTCGATCTTCTCACCCTGGATGTAAAAGGGATTCTCCGTGTAAAGCACCTTAGACCGGTCACCCTGGATGTAATAGGGATCCTCCGTGTTAAGCACCTTAGGCGGGGGGCGCACATTGGAATGGAGGAAGCCGTGGCCGTTTGAAAACCATCCTTTCTGCGTTCGGACGTTGTAGTGGACCTCGTCGGCCGCAATATGGCTACGAGGATCGATGAAAAGCACATGCCCCGTGCCCACGACTTCTCCTGACGCTCCGTCGTAGGTAACCTCGTCTGCCGTGAGCTTCATGCCACGGTAAGTCACCTCCACGTGCCCGCGAAAACGGTCAATATCCTTGCCTTTCTCCTGGGAATCGGCGCGGAGGGTGATGATTCTGTCGGGATTCCCTAATTCCAGCGGCACGGAGGGTTGCTGTTGCGCCGATGAGATCAAGGCCATGCCCAATGCAACGAACAACCCCAAAGGAACGCGCGCGCTACTTTTCCGGCGGGAGAAGGGAACGTTCACAAAGTTCATGAGCAAGCACAGACGCCTTATTTTACCCGAAGCAGCTTTGCTCGAACGAATCAATTTGCTAAGATGCGTTAGAGAGCGTATAACGCTGCCCGGAGGATTTTAAGCACCCAGTGAAGTGCCCTAAGTGCGGCTTTGTCAGCTACCCCGGACTCGCACAATGCAAGAAGTGCGGCACCACTCTTGTGCCCGCGCCCCGGCCGCCATCTGACGCCACTAAAAAGACGATCATCGCCCAGCCAGGGCCTGCGCCGCAACTCGAGGAAAAAGCTATAGGTGCACCGCCCGCCAATATGGATCCAGCTCAGAGCCGAGCCACCAAAGAACCCCCGCAAGACGAGGGACCTCGGACTATATCAGATAACACCGAACTTGAATTCGTGAGGAATCTTCGCGAACCCTTGGCAGAGAAAGCAACCCCCCCCGTCTCGGAAGAACCTGCGCCCTGGAGGCAAGAGCTTTCAGAGCGTGTCCAGAGCTTTCGCCAGCGTCGCGCCCGTCTACGAAATGAACCTGCCCGGGAGGATTCCCTCGACTTTGAATTCGAACCGAGAGAAGCGAGCGCCCCTCCGGACCCGGGCGTGGAAGAGATCTTGGAATTCCCGCAGGACGTTCTTACCGTTGACGCGGAAATTACCCCTCCTGCGGCGTTCGAGGATGACGTGCAAAATTCGGACGTGGAAACCCTGGAAAAAGGTGACGAGGGATTGGAGATTCTCGATTCTGCGCTGGCTCAAGCAGACGAATTCGCCATCGAGCCAGCATCGCCGGCAGGCAATCGTTTGGAGATCGTTGTCGGGCCGTCGGAAGTTGACGCTCCAGCGGCTGCCTCACAACTAGCACTCCAGGCCCTTCCCGTGGCGCCCCTGGGCCGCAGGTTCCTGGCGGGCTTGGTGGATGGACTGGTTCTCCTGCTTGGGGCGGGACTATTCGCGCTCATTTTTTGGAGGGCCGGCGGCCATCTGACTCCGGTCCCTCCGAACCTTGCCATCGTCGCGCTTATCGCGGTCATTTTCGTTTGGGCATATTTTGGGTTGTTTACGGCCCTCACCTTCTCTACCCCCGGCCTGACCTGGATGGGTATTGAAGTTCGGAACATGGAAGGTTGGCCACCCGCACCCCGGGAATCCCTCTTGCGTGCTTTTGGTTACTTAGTGTCGAGCTCGGCCTTGATGATAGGGTTCCTCTGGGCACTAGTGGATGGTGAGGGCCTTACCTGGCATGATCGGATATCTGGGACTTTCTTAACCCCCGTGAATCAGGAGGCGCCGGGTGAAGCGGTGGAATCGAAAGCCTAGCGATTCCGTCGATTCTACCTTCCCGACTTTCACTCGTCATTCCATGAACAAAGGACGCTTCTTGAACCAGAAACTCGGCAAGCGGGCCAGCCGCAAGATTGCCCTTCTCAAATCGAGCCTTTCGGCTATTCGCCAGCCTCTCCGACCGGAAGCCTCGGCCACACGCTTCCCCAAAAAGGGAGCCTCCCGCGAAAAAGGCCTGAACCGAAGTTAGGTAGTAGGCAGTACGTGCTAGGGGCTGGGGGAATTCTGAATTATGAATTATGAATTGGCGAATGCTTGCTCTTCTTCCCCAGTCCCCAGTCGACAGAAAATAGGCAGCAGGCGATATGCAGGAGGGCAGCCGGTCGTGGGGGCAGTGAAGAAAGCAATTCAGAATTCAGAATTCATAATTCAGAATTGCTCGCAGTGACTTTAGGCCGGCAGGGTGCATCCAATGTATTGCCGTGCTATACTTTGGACAGTGAGGGCCTGGTGGGCCCGCCGCTGAAGGAGCTTTCCCGGTAATGACCAACCGCATACGGGTTACGTTGATCTCAGTTTCCAGTCTTCTGGTGTTTTATGTCGTCCTCGGAGGGTTGCTCGGCAAGAGCGAATCCACCTCGGAGAAGACCTACCGCGATTTGGGAGTTTACAGCGAAGTATTGAACCGCATCCGCATTGATTATGTGACCGAACCCAACCTCAAGAAGGTAACGGACGGAGCAATCCGGGGCCTTCTCGAGGCCCTGGACCCTTACAGCACGTACTTTACTCCTGAAGAGTATCAAGACTACCTGAAACATCCTGACCCGGGCCCAGCGGACGTAGGCATGTTCCTATCCAAGAGGATGGGCTATGCTACCGTGATTTCCGTGCTTCCAGGGAGTCCGGCGGAGAAAGCCGGCGTGAGGGCTGGTGATTTAATCGATCGCGTCGAGGCTTCGGCCACACGGGAGCTTTCTGTGGTGCAAATTCAGCGCCTGCTGGCGGGGGCGCCCGCGACGGCGGTAAAGCTCTACGTGGTGCGGGAAGCACGAGGCGAGCCGCAGCCCATCCCCTTGACCCGTACCCTACTGAATTATCCTCCGGTGGTGGCAAAGATGGTGGACGACGGGAACGGGTATCTCCGCGTTTCAACCTTTGAGAAGGGGAAAGCGAAGCAGATTGCTGCCAAGCTCAAAGAGCTTGAGGCGAACGGAGCTCTTAAGATCATTCTGGATCTGAGAAACTGCGCTGGCGGCGATGTGCAGGAAGCCGTTGATACAGCCAGCCTTTTCCTGGACAAGGGATTGATTACTTACCTTTCCGGCCAACGTTATCCCAGGCAGGACATCACGGCCCATCCCACGGAAGGCGTATGCAATCTCCCCTTGGCGGTGCTCATCAACCAATCCACTGCCGGGCCTGCGGAGCTCGTCGCCTCCGCCGTCCTGGGCAACAAGCGCGGTGAGGTGGTCGGTGTGCGCAGTTTTGGCGAGGGAGTTCTTCAGAAAACGATCCCGGTTGGGGATGGCTCAGCGCTGCTGCTCTCCGTGGCAAAATATTACGGAGCTGACGGCAAGGCGATCAACGATAACGGAGTTACGCCCAGTGTGGTCCAAAGCGCGGGAGGTACCTCCGCTGATTTCGAGGGCGAAGAGGGGACACAGAACCCCGAACACTTCGGGGGCAAGGATGATTTGCAGCTTCGCAAGGCAATTGAAATCCTGACGCATTCGTCGTCATCTGCTAAGGCTGCTTGATCAGTCCCGCGCCGGCATTGCCACGGATACTTAAACACTCGACCTTGCGCTCGATCCTGCGAGTATTTCTACCCTTGATTTCCACTCCACACGGTATTCAAGCCTCAACGCTGCGGCTTGCTTTCCTTCTGGCTCTAGCCATTTGTGCCGGCGGCTGTAAACGGGCTGTCTTCGCGCCCTTGCGCGAAGAGGATCAGCGGGAACTGGCGCGAAAGATCGAGAATGCTCTCGAAGCTGCCGGACGATCCCAAGTCTGGATCAAGTCACCCGTTGGTCTCACCTCCGCAAAGCCTGAAACCCCCGTTGAAGCGCGGGTCGGCGCTGAGGTCTATTCGACGGTCATGGCCGCCCTCGAGCACGAGGCTGAGAAGAACCACCTGGAATGTGCCATAAATGAATCCCAGACGAAAGGGGGATGGCGAGTCGCTGATATCCGCTTGTTACGTTATGGAAAGCAGGTGTCTCGATGGAAGCTCCATGAGGTCCGTCGCATCCTTCACGCCGCCATCATCATTGACGATCTGGGGGAAAACCTCGAGGCTGCGCGCCAACTGCTGGCTTTGCCGTATTCCCTGACCTTCTCCGTTCTACCTCATCTTCGCGACTCTGTGGAAACCGCCGAAGAAGCTTGCCGCGCCGGACACGAGGTAATGCTTCACCTTCCGATGGAGCCGGGAGCGGGTTCCCACGCCTCGCCGGGGGAGGGAGAAATCTGTATCGGCATGACCAGCTTCGAGGTCGAGCACACCCTGCAATCAGACTTGGCTTCAGTTCCCCATGCGGTCGGCGTAAACAACCACATGGGGTCACGTGCCACCGCCGATCCCCGCTTGATGACTGCGGTAATGAGATCGCTTGCCGGGCACCACCTCTATTTCGTGGATAGCCGTACCACAGCAGCCAGCGTGGCTCTCGAGGCGGCTCGCCAGCAGGGCCTTCCCGCATTTTATCGTTCGGTGTTTTTGGACGACACCGCGACTGTGCGCTATACGCTTGGGCAGCTTCGCCAGTTCCGGCGTGTATTGGAAGAGCAGGGCACAGCCCTGGCCATCGGCCACCCCTACCCAACCACGATCGCCGCACTGGCCAAGTTCTTGCCCCAACTCGAAAGCGACGACGTGCAATTGGCGCCCGCCTCACGACTCATGCGGCTTCCGGAAGTCGCGCATCTCAAGCCACCTCCCTATCGCACGGCCGTGCCTTGAGCCTGGTTTGTCCGATCCCTTCACTGTCATTCCGAGCGAAGCGAGGAATCTCGCTCTGGAACCAAAGGGCGGGCGAGATTCGGAAGTAGCGACCATGTCAGTGAGGGTTATTGCGACTTGCAGCCAACATACTGTGTTTTCAACGACATTCCTGGTTCCAGCGCGTAACTATCTTTGTTTTCTACGACATTCCCGCTTCGCCCGCAAGTTTTCCACAGCGGTCCTTTGTTTTCATAGACATTCCCGCGTCGGTCGTTCAGTTTCTCGAAGTCGAGAAGTCGAAAGTCGAGGGTCGAGAAGTAACAACCACGTCCCAGGCTGCCGCTTGATTCGCTGTGCAGCCTGCCCCGTTGCGGGCTTTTCGTCCCCCTTGATACATTCTCGGGAGCGGGTTCGGGCGGGTAGTAACCCGCCGGCAGGCGGGCCGCATAGTACTCCCAGGCAACCGCACTTCTGGCCCCTGACACCTGACACCTGCTCTTCTTGCACCTGAAACCTGCTCTTCTTGCACCTGACACCTGGAACCTGGCACCCGAAACCTACTTTTCCGCTTTGATAAGCGCTTTTTGCACTCAAAATCGAGTTCGTTTTGAGTTCGTTTTTCGCTCCAAAAAACAGCTAAGTGCTGTGTTTCCAGTAAATCCTTAGGTTCGTTCCCTCTATTTAGTATCTTTTTTGACTTTCGCTGCAATCTTTCGCAGTTGCGGCGCCGATTTAGGGCCCCTTCCAACCGGAATGGCGGTGCCTTCAGCATATGCCAACTACCGTAGGCTACCATATTTCCGACCGCGTGTCAAGGGCTGAAATTGAAGATTCAGGAGCCGGGAGTCTGAAGGAAGTAAGCGACAGGCAGTAAGGGGTAGGCCGTTGGCAGTCGGCAGCGGCGAAGAGGAATAAGGCAATTCACAATTCGCCATTCAAACTTGCCCGGCCCTTCGAGCTCAGCCGCTTCCCTGGGCGTGTTTCCTCGTTCCACTGACTACTGACAACTGACGACTGATTGCTGCTCTTGTTGGTGTGGGCGAACAACGAAACCCGCGTGTTGTTCCCCGTCGAGCGGATTGCCGAAGTCTGTCGCTCGCGTGGCGTGCTCTACCATTGCGACGCCATGCAAGCGGCGGGCAAGCTGCCGATTGATGTGCGAAAGGTTCCGGCGGACTACCTTTCGCTGACCGGCCACAAGTTTCACGCGCCGAAGGGGATTGGCGCGCTGTACATCCGCCGCAAAGCGCCGTTCTCGCCTTACGTTAACGGCGGCCACCAGGAGCGCAACATGCGCGGTGGCGCGGAGAGCGTCGCGCTGATTGTCGGCATGGGAAAGGCTGCTGTGCTGACTCGCAAACACTTGGCTCATAAGAAGGCTCGCCCGCCTTGCGTCCGCTTTCAACTTGATTTTGCACGGGAAATGGATGAATATGGGGTCCGTGAAAACTGCCAGGAAGAATCGAACGGCAACTTCAGACGCTGTCA
Source organism: Terriglobia bacterium (assembly GCA_049514395.1). Taxonomy (GTDB): domain Bacteria; phylum Acidobacteriota; class Terriglobia; order UBA7540; family UBA7540; genus CAVROP01. The sequence continues at coordinate 7,328 of JBEKVC010000018.1, read as the reverse complement.
TTAGCGGAGACGGAAAGTATCGCTACAAACTCGGGCGATATTGGAAGATTAACGAGGCACCAGCGGTCTGGATAATGTTGAATCCGAGTACTGCAGATGGCGTCGAAGACGACCCGACGATTCGCCGTTGCATGTCCTTTGCCAAGCGTTGGGGGTTTGGGGGAATAGAAGTTTATAACCTGTTTGCTCTGCGGTCTCCCAAGCCGATTACTATTGAAAAAGCCATCGATCCCGTCGGACCAGACAACGATAGATGGCTGATGGCAGCCTCGCAAAGCGGAAGGAAAATAATCGCGGCTTGGGGATCATGCCAAACTCGGCTTCAACTGATGAGAGCTACACAAGTTATGAAGCTTCTCGTTCGAGGCGGAAGAGGAATTCCCGCCTCCTTGGGATTAACGAAAAGCGGCCAACCCAGGCATCCGTTATATGTCCGCAGTGATGCCGAGCTCTTACCTCTTCCCAATCACTCCCTGGAAATCTGATAATTCATTCCAAGTCATTCTCATCGTGAGCTTTCGTGCTTGCTCTACTTCTATAAGTTACTGAAAAACATAGCTTTATCTCGTTGCGTAAGATAATCGTACAATTCTTGAAGATTTTGCTTGACTTTCGTACAAGGACTGCATTAATCTTAGGCCTATGAAGGCAGAACAGATTTCTCAAGTTCTCCCTAGGCCCGCGCAAGAAGTCACACGACGGGTGGACCCCCTCGATGTGCTAAGGGACGTCTTGGAGTTGGAGCGCGAGAGCAAGCCCGACTTGAACATCGATGAAATGATGGCTTATGCGGAGGCCAATCCCGACAGAGAAATTGTAGATTCCTTGGGTGCGGTCAGTGTCGTTTGTGCTGTGTATCACGCGTACACCCCCAAGGATCTTATCCCTCAGCATCTGCTGACGCATGACAACCTCAGCACGCTGGATGGTCTAAGGAGAGTCATAGGGGAGCTGGACAAGAGGCAGGTTAAGCAATGAGACCAAACCGCCCTTTGACAGAGTTATGCTTAGAAATCACCAACGCTTGTCATCACCGGTGCGTTCATTGCAGCACAGCTGGCGGGCTACCTCGCGAGAACGAACTGACTCAAGATGATCGACTCCGTGTGCTCCGAGAAGCCTGCCAACTGGGCCTAGTTGAACTCCGACTGCTTGGGGGGGATCCACTCTTTCGGTTGGGGGACACGATAGATTTAGTGGCAGAAGCTAATCGCCTCGGCGTAAAGCGAGTCCTGATTTGCACATCGGCGGTCGAGCATCGATTGGAATGGCTGGAGACCTTCTCTGCGATCACACCAATCCAAATCTCCGCAGAGGCAAGCATATACTCAGCTTCGTCATCCATCCATGATGGAATTACACTTAAACCTCGCTCTCTGGAACGCCTACTTGAGAATTCCCGTCAAGCGGTGCGCATCGGATTTGATTTGAACTGGAATTTTGTCTGGATGAAACCCAATTTCTTCGAACTTGAATCGGTGGTCAGGCTCGCTTCGGAAGTTGGAGTTAAGAGGGTTCGGATCCTTCGACTCATGCTTAACGGTCGGGCACGAGAGAACGGCGCCGCATTAAGGCTGCCTCTTGAATTAGAAATGCAATGTGAGTCGGTCTTGGAGTCATTGGCCGTTCGGTTTCCTAATGTCTTGCTTGTCCCCTCAAAACCGCTTGCCTTTCTCCTCAAGAATGACAGGTACAATGACGTTGCGTCCTGCAGTGCCGGAGAGGGCCAGCTCGTGGTTCAGGCCGATGGCACCGTCCTTCCGTGTATCGGGATGAAGGATATGCCTCAATTTGAAGTCGGCAACGTCAGAACAGATAGTATTGCAGAGCTCTTGGCTCGTACCAACAGGGTGGATTTTCCACGGATTTCGCAAGAATTCTTCGAATGTCCGGCAATTTTGTCTCAAAGAAGTCCTGAAATTATCAAATTGACGTTGGGGAGGATTTAGCAATGCCACCAAAAAGGGACCTCGAACGCACGCCAAGCAGTGACCGCGAGCGCGATTATCTGGCGCAGAGGCTCAAAGAGGCGCGTGAGTACCTGGGTTTGTCCCAAGACTATGTATCCCAGCAAACAAAAATTCCACGTCCAGCCATATCGGAAGCAGAGGCCGGCAGGCGGAAAGTCGAGAGCCTTGAGCTAAAGAGACTAGCAGCACTTTACGGCCGCCCCTTGAGCTATTTCTTGCCAGACCAAGAAACTCTAGGGTTGCCCCCGTCTGAAACCCGAGATTTCCAACCTGGCGCTGGAGATCAAACCGACATGAAACTTCGCGGCTTAACGAAAGATTTGCCTGCGGAAGACAGGGAAGAAATAGTCCGATTCGCAGAGTACCTGCGACATAAGAAGCTGGCGTCGCAAACGAGTCGGAGAACTGGGGTGGATAAAACACCATGACACAGGCCCAGTTGGTTGCTGCTGCGAGTGGTGCGGCTTTGCAAGCGCATCGGACTTACAATGTTGACCGCCAATCACGGGTTGACGTGTTCGATATTTTAAGAGCTGCAGCAAGCGAGGTTTTTTTCAGACCTCTGCAAAAGGTGTGCGGTGCGTACTTACCAACAGGCGGCCTGGCCCCCGCCGTACTGATCAACTCGAATCTGCCCTTGAGCCGCCAGCGTTATACTGCCGCGCACGAATTTGGACATCTGTTCTTGGGGCACAGGGTAGTCAGCCTGGACAAGATTCTCGGCATCAGTTTCGAAGAACGCAGGAATTGGACCGACGAAGAAAACATCGCTGAGACTTTCGCGGCGTTCTTTCTGATGCCCAAAGGGCTGGTTGATGCCGGTCTGCGCGAACTCCACGCATCGAAACTAACCCCTGAGACTATCTATCTACTTTCGCTAAAACTCGGTACGAGTTACTTAGCGACGGTCAACCACTTGCAAACGCTCAAGAAGCTGAATTACGGTCAGGCAGCTGCATTCCGAAAGATTCAACCCAAGGCAATAAAGGCCGGGATCAGCCCCGAGGTAGCTGGAAGGCACGATGTGTGGATCCTTGACGAACATTGGAACGGTCAACCAATATACGCAGCCGTGGATGACACCATCGTAGTTCGATTGAGCGAAACTCCGACGTCAGGATATACATGGGTATGGCATAGGGGTCCCCAAAGCCTCCGCCTCCTGCGGGATGGTTTCGCAGACGAGCCCACAGCGGGGATTGGGGGTACGCGTGTCCGAGAACTGGTGATGGAAGTATTGTCCGACGCACACGACGAAAGGATTGATTTGGAACGCCGACAGCCGTGGGATGACGATTCCGAACCTTCAGCTCACTTTAGCGTGGACCTTTTCCCACAACAAATGAGGAAGACGGGCCCTCTGGTCCTCCCGACGCTTGTCGTTGCCTGACTTATGCTGATCAGCCTACGTGCGACTCAAAGCGCAGTAAAACGCCAATATGATAGGCCCACATGCGTGGCTTTTGCTGTGACTGCTCTGCACGAGCACGCGTATGACGTGCTGAAATGCTCCAGCAAGACCGCCGAGATCGATTTGTCCGAGGAGTTCCTGCACTATCACTGCAAGAAGTGTGACCGCCTGGGGCCGACTTCCAACGGCACGACAGTTGCCGCCGCTTCCACTTCGCTGGCGCTCCACGGGCAATCACTCGAATGCTATTGCCCTTATCAATTGAACCTGTCGGAGCCTAGTATTTCGGCACCCACGGCGGATGCGTACGCGGATGGAAAGACGCGGCTCCTCCCCGGTCTCCGACGCTTTGACCAATCCCTTGCCAGTATCCGCGACTCCCTCAACCTGGGGAGGCCTCTGGTTGCGGTCCTGGATTGGTATTCGAATGCCTACGTCACGGTGTCTGGACGTATCCAAATGCCCGGACCGAAGGATCGCTTCCTTGGCCGGCACGCCGTGTTAATTGTTGAGCTTGAAGAGAAGGAGCAGGTTGATCCTTGCGTGATCACATTCAAGAATTCGTGGGGCCCCAAGTGGGGTAATTACGGCTTCGGCTACTTCGGGCTCGACTATTTTGGTGCATACGGTCGAGAATTGTGGGGCATAACCTCTTAGAAGGAGAACGCTAACCTGAGCAAATTCATACATTCAGAAACTTGCGCGCATGCCTGGGCGGATGCAATGGAATACCTGATTGACTCGGCCGAGGGTAAAGATTTCAATCTGGTCGTTGCCATTCAAAAACCGTGCGTTGAAATAGCCGAGGTAACAATCGTCATTGACGAGCTTGCTCGAAGCTTGCGTCTAAAGAGCACGATGGAAAATGCAAATGCGATATGGCCCTCATTTTTTGCCCGGCCCAATCGGGACAGCGCCGAGGTTCTCTCCGATATTGAACGGTTCGCTATCCCGGCAATCAAGGCCGCATGCAGGAATCGGCATGATTCCTATGTCGAGCGCTTAGTAGCTTGGCGAAGTAAAGAGTCGGCGACGACGGTTCGCCAGCTTCAGAACGTTTTGACCCGACTTAGAAGTGAAATTGGGAATCCCGCCCCCAAGAGTTCTTCCTATGAAGTTTCAATCTATTCGCCGGGACTAGACGCGGGCTATATGAGTTTTCCGTGTCTCTCGCACCTGTCCTTCAAATACGATCGTCGCCGCGAACTTATTCACCTGACCGCCTTGTACCGCAACCATGCTTACCTCAGCCACGCCTATGGGAACTTCCTTGGATTAGGGCGACTGATGCAATTCGTGTGCGCCCAAACCAAGACTCTTCCTGGAGAGCTCATCTCTATCAGCACGCACGCAGATGGAGAACTGGGTCGGCGAAGGTCTCTGACATGCACGGCAGTCGCTAAGGTCAGGCAGATTCTGACCGAGGGCAACTCAAAGGGAATTATAGCTGGGGAGTCACGAGAGACCAGGACCTGAAGCGCGCGATCTTCTCCTTGATCTCGCGGTTGGCGCACACGTCCTGACGGTTCCTGTCGGGGTGTACGCGCCCTTCGGTCGGTACCATCACACCGTTTCGTCTATGGCCAAGACGGCAGCGTCACTCCAGAAATAGAACCTCACCGTCCCGGCGGGACCACGGCCAGTCGCCGGGGGGCGGTCAACCTGTAACCTCGAAAGCGCCGCACTCCAAAGCGAGTGGGATAGAGCTGAGGTAACTTGGGGAGCTTATTTTTCGTTCGACGGAAGGCTGAACGTGACGTCCCGGTCGAGTCGCATACCGATCAACGAGCCTGCCGCCAAGGCGGCTTGCTTGCCGTGAGGGAGAATGATCGCCAAGGCCACACCCGCCCCGGCTGCCCCGATACCCCCGTATAACCCTCCCGCCGCCGCACCTGCCGCTGTGGTGCTTGCGATAATGGCGGCCTGCTTCTTTCGCGAGGGCCCGCCTCCCTTCAAATCACCTTCTGGTCCGACATTGGGATCACCTCCGCCCTCACTCGAAAAAACTTCGGTCAGTGATCCCAGGATAGCCAGCTTCTGCCCGTTGGGGAGTTCAACGGTGTCAAATACGAAAGACAGGTTCCCACCTTTTCCGCGGCGTCCGGCGGCCTTCACCTCAGCAATATGCCCATCAATCCGCACACCCTTGGCTAAAACATCCCGGTCCTCGACCGCCACGGGATCGAGCAAGGTAGTGAGAATCCTGTCACCGGGTTTGGAGGTCTTTGAGCTTACCGTGGAGTGCAACTGGAGTTTGAACTCCGTCCCTTCGGGAATCGTAATCTCATTCTCATTCGCGTTCTCGTTGGCGTTTTCACCCTCTTGCTGAGCCCAGAGCGGCAGCGCCAGCAACGCGAACGCACATCCTGCTGCCAGCAGCCTAAGAGATCTTCGCTTCATTACCTGACTCCCGATCACGAACGCTTCACCCTTCCTCGAGATGTCCAAGTTCCGTACCCTGCTTATTTCACCACCAAATGTCCGGTCCAGTCAAAGGGAAAATCGGCGCAAAATCCTCGCGTTTCCTCTTAGGCTTTGATGCAGCTTTTCCTCGCAGGTTGGATGAAGGGGAATCTGGGGCGATCATCGTTTGGCCATGGATGGCTGGAATTGCCGATTTTCCCGCCGCGGCGGGCCGATTGCCGGTTAACAGGAGAGGAGGTTGCCACATCCCTTTTTCAATCGACAATCGACAATCAGCAATCGGCAATCGTTGCCAGCCTACTCGTGCACCTCCGCGTGGTGGCGCACTTCCACTCCCTCCACCAGGAACAGAACATCTTCGGCAATGTTGGTGGCGTGATCAGCGAGGCGCTCGAGGGCGCGGGCTATGAACATCAGGTTGATGCTTTGCCGGACCGTGGTGGGATCTCGCTCCATCAGGCCGATCAATTCTTCATACACGGAGTCACGGAGTTGGTCGATAACATCATCGGAAGTAAGGATGCTACGCGCGAGTTCGGCATCCTTCCTCACGAATGCATCCAGGCTTTTTCTAATCATCGACTGGGCAATGGTCGCCATATGAGGAATATCGACCAATTCTTTCGGGATGGGTTCACGCATCAAGGCCAGAGTCCTGCGGACGATGTTGACCGAGATATCCCCCATGCGCTCCAGGTCGTTGTTGATCTTGATGGCGGCGGTAATAAACCTGAGGTCGGTCGCCATGGGTTGAACCCGGGCCAAAAGGCTGGTGGCCAACTCGTCGATCTGGATCTCCATGCGGTTGATTCTGGCTTCGTTCTGCAGGACCTGCTGTGCCGCCGCCTCATCCTTTTCAATGAGCGACTGGATGCTGCGGTAGACGGAGTCCTCCACCAGCCCGCTCATTTCCAGCAGGCGGTTTCTGAGGTTTTCAAGTTCCTCTTCAAAGTGGCGCATCATCGCGTAAGAAGCAGGTCGTAGGCGGAGGGCAGGGAGAATTTCCCCCCTGCCCATTCCAACTCTTGCCTGCCCATTTCCTCCTCATCAAGTTTGGCCCCAAAAGCTCACTCCTAACTTCCGGGTGGGGCGCGCCTTAATTCTCTTCCGGGACTCTCTCCTCCCATCGGGCGGGTCCCCGCGACAAACAACCTATCACCTTTTGCTCACCACCTCTATCCGAACCGGCCGGTGATGTAGTCTTCGGTTTCCTTCTTGGCAGGTGTCTTGAAGATAATTTCCGTCTTGTTATATTCGATCAGTTCTCCCAAAAGGAAAAAGCCCGTGAAATCCGCCACCCGCGCGGCCTGCTGCATGTTGTGGGTAACAATAATCAGCGTGCACTGGTCCTGGAGGGAAAAGAGCAACTCCTCTATTTTCGCCGTAGCGATGGGATCAAGGGCGGAGCAGGGCTCGTCGAGGAGCAGCACCTCCGGGTCTACAGCCAAGGCTCTGGCAATGCACAAACGCTGCTGTTGACCCCCGGAAAGAGCGTAGGCCGATTTCTGGAGTTGATCTTTCAC
>JBEKVC010000017.1:0-32527 GCA_049514395.1 Terriglobia bacterium | reverse complement strand
TGAATCCCATTATGGTGGATGGTACCGGGATGTGCGGAGGATGCCGGGTCACCGTGGGCGGGAAGGTTCGCTTCGCCTGTGTTGATGGGCCGGAGTTCGACGCGCACCAAGTGGACTTCGATGAGTTAACCCGCCGCACGCGCGCCTACCTCGAGCAGGAACGCGTCTCCCGCGAGCGCCACGAATGTTCGATCGGTTTGGGAAAATAATCGCGTGACCTGCCACAGAAGGGGAGTATCATAATCTTTTGGGTCAAATGGGTCTCATGGGGGTCTTCAAACCCTCGCTCCTTTTCGGTCGAGGGTGAGTACGGATAAGCAGCCAAATCTCGAAGTGAACCGTCATTACCACTATGGCTCAGGAACAAACGCCAAATGAAAGCAAAGAGAAGCGAGTGAGATTGATTCGCCCGTCGATCGTCTTGCTCTGCGGACCCGCTGCCTGCGGAAAGTCGACTTTTGCGCGGCGCCTCTTTCGCCCCACGCAAATCATCTCTTCGGACCGGGCGCGAGCTCGAGTGTGCGACGACGAGCGGGATCAGCGTTTTCAAACCCAGGCGTTCGCTCTCGTCCACTACCTCACGGAATTGCGACTGGGCTTGAACCGGCTCTGTGTGGTGGATTCCACCGCGCTCACTCAGCACCACCGGAAGGAATATCTGGAATTGGCAAAGAGGTTTCAGGTTCCTTGCGTGGTTTTCCTTTTTGATGTTCCGCTCGAGAAATGTGTCGAGCGTGACCGATCGCGCCCGAGGACGGTAGGACGTCCTGTGATCGAACGCCAGCACCTGGCTTTTGGGCAGACCAAGACGGACATTCGGCAGGAAGGATTTGACGAGATCATCGAACTGGGCGACGAAGACATGGACAAGGTTCAGATTGAGATTATCTTTCGCCCCATTTCGCAGCCTGCGGGGATGCCGGCCCGGCGTCCGCAAGGTGAAACCCGCCATACGCCTCGCCCTTGGCAGCAGGGAACTGGAAGGGGTCCTGCCGTCCGTGAGGCGAGGCCGTCTTCGCCCATGCATCCTCCAGGTCCCTCGCGCGAGCAAGCCAAACCAGAAGTCCAGCCTGCGAGTTCGCCCGCGAAGGCGCCTCCTGCCCCCGCAACAGAGGTCAGGCAAGCCCCCAATGTTGCTGGACCTCCTGCGCCTGTCGAGCCACCTTCGTCGTCCGCACAAAGCACAAGCCCGACCACCCCCAGCGAAACGGCCACACCGCCTGCTACATCTCAAGGCAAGCCGGGTGGACAGAACCATTCGTAGTGTAGCGCCCAGGAATTTTGGAGTGTGGCAGCTTGCGGCCGCTTTTGCGTCTCGAACTGGGTTGAGGCGACGCCGTAGCGCTGACCCCGCAGGGCGGGGTCAGCGCGATGGGAAAGCAGGAAAATGCCGACCTAAAGGTCGGCGCTACAAGGCCCGCTGCAGCGGGCAGCGCAATGCTATCCGGCCAGCTTAGCGGTCTGTCTTTCCTTCCAGGCGGTCATACACGGTTCGGGCGCAGGTCGAGCCCAAGGATTCGTTGTAAAGGGATGGCAAGCGAAGGATCTCGCGAACTTCCTCATCAAAGCGGTGGAGTGTCTCGAGTTCGACTTTTCGAATGGGGAACCTTGTGCCCCGGTGGCGCCAGAACTTCTGGTATCCGCGGTCCTCAAGTTCACAGTTCAAGCCACGGATGATGAAATAAGGCGGGCCAAGAGGAAGCCAGGCTCGCTCTGCCCTCAGTTCCAGGTATTGCAGGCAGTTGTATTTCTTTACGCCGATTGAGCCAGGGGATACGCCAGACTCCACAATCTCAAAACCGGCGGCGGTAAATTGTTTCCGAATGTCGGTCGTCATTAGCTGCTTTTGTCCCATCCCATTCGACTCCAGAAAGTTCACAAGCTCGCAATCCAGACCCTAGAATGTGAATCTAATCTATTGATGGCAAGAAGCGCAAGGGCTGAGGCTTTGAAAAAGCATAGAATAGTTGAGGGTCCGCTAGTACCGGCAAATGAATTGAATTACAGCCGCCTGGCGCCGCAGATTTGGCGGATTGGGTAGGGCTCAGTATAATAATTACGCAAGATATGTAACGGGCGGACCCCAAGAGATTTTTGATTGACCCCAGGCGGGCCATGACTCTGAAACTAGGGGATGTGCATCGGGAAGCCATCCGGCGACACAGCGCAAGGGACTACCCCAGCGAATGCTGCGGCATTTTTCTAGGTAAGGCCAACGGTGAGGTGAAGCAGGTCACCGAGGTTGTGGCGCTCAAAAACCTGCGCCACGATCCGAGCCGTGCGCAGGAGCTATTGCCGGTGGATGATCCGGGCCGGGAGACGGAGCGCAACCGTTTCCTGATCGATCCGCTCGACCAGTTGCGGGTGGAGAAGGACGCGCGGGCGAGGGGTTTAGAGGTTCTGGGTTACTACCATTCTCACCCCGATCATCCGGCGCGGCCTTCGATTTACGACCGCGAACATGCCTGGCCGTGGTATTCTTATGTTATAATCTCGGTTGAACGGGGCGTCCCGAAGGATTTGACGAGCTGGGTTTTGGCAGAGGATCGCTGGGCTTTTCGCGCGGAGCAGGTTGAGATAGTGAGTTAACCGATTGTGGGCACCGCTTCCTCAAGAAAACCTGGAATCCTTCGGGCTCAGAATGCATCGAATTAATTAAGGCGGGAAGGCTGCTGGCCGCGAGGCCGTTCGAAGCCGCATCCCGGGGAGCAAGAATGCCGGTCAAGGTCATCATCTCGACTCCGCTCCGCCAATACGCGGAAAAGAACGAGTCGTTGGAGGTGGAGGCGAAAACCGTGGTGGAGGCGCTGCGCGCCATCACGACGCAATACGGCGGCTTGCGCAAGCACCTTTACAACGATGAAGGTAAACTGCGCAGCTTCGTCAACATTTACCTCGGCGACGAAGACATCCGATTCCTGCAAAGGGAACAAACTCCCCTGAATGAGAACGACGTGCTCAGCATCGTTCCTTCCATTGCCGGTGGTACGGCCCTCCGTTGTATCTGTAGCTAGCCTGGGCTCCCATCCCGATACATCGGGATGGTGAATCCCGGGCGCACCCGTCACCCGCGACCCCAAGCAATACCGAATAGCGTGTTGTCATAGGCCGGCCTTGAAGCCGGGTTTCAGAGCACACAATTCACTATCGAGAGGATACTCAATGTCGACCATTTACCAGGATAACTCTTTCAGTATCGGAAGGACTCCGCTCATACGGCTTAACCGGGTGACCGACGGAGCCAAAGCAACAGTTTTGGCCAAGATCGAGGGCCGCGGCCCGGGCTATTCCGTGAAGGACCGGATCGGGGCGGCGATGATTTGGGACGCCGAGGAGAGAGGTGTCTTGACACCAGGCAAGGAGATCATTGAGCCCACCAGCGGCAATACGGGAATCGCTCTGGCATTTGTTGCCGCCGCGCGAGGCTACAAGTTGACGCTCACCATGCCCGAGACCATGTCGCTCGAGCGGCGTCGAGTGATGGCAGCTCTGGGCGCCAGCTTGATCCTCACCCCGGGGCCGGAGGGCATGCCCGGTGCGATCAGGAGGGCGCAGGAGATTTATCAATCCGATGCCAACCATTATTTCCTGCCTCAGCAGTTTGAGAATCCTGCCAATCCCGATATCCACGAAAAGACCACCGGGCCCGAAATCTGGGACGACACCGACGGGACAATTGACGTGTTAGTGTCCGGGGTGGGGACGGGCGGCACCATCACCGGCGTTTCCCGCTTTATCAAGAAAACCAAGCGCAAACATATCTTGTCGGTGGCGGTCGAGCCGACGGGGAGCCCCGTCTTGACTCAATTCACTTCTGGTCAGCCCTTGAAGCCCGGTCCGCACAAGATCCAGGGACTCGGAGGCGGCTTCGTACCGAAGGTTCTCGACCTGTCGCTTGTGGACCGTATTGAGCAGGTCTCGAACGAAGAGGCGATTGAATTTGGCCGGCGGCTGACGAGGGAGGAAGGTATCCTGAGTGGCATTTCCTGCGGCGCCGCGACGGCCGTGGCCGTGCGACTGGCGAAGCAGCCCGAGTTTGCCGGGAAGATCATCGTTACGGTCTTGCCGGATTCCGGTGAGCGATACTTATCCACCGTGCTCTTTGAGGGAATCGGCTAGTGTGCGGGGGCGAGCCGTCGAGAGTCGAGAGTCGAGAAGTCGAGGAGTCAAGGAGTCGAGAACTCGATAAGTTGAGGAGTCAAGAACTCAAGAAGTTGAGTCGAAGGCCGAGGGTGGGAATCTCTTGACTCCTCGGCTCTTAGGTCGGACCTCGAAGGTGGAAACTTCTCGACTCATTAAGGGTTAACAAACCATGGATGATAAACGTTTAGAGAACCTAGCAAGCGAATTCAGGGTGGCGCTGGATGCGCAACTTTCCGGCGATTACGGGTGCGAGTTTCGGCTCCCCAGCCGAGAAGCCGCGGCGCAAATCTGCCGCCGCTACCTCGAGCTGCTCTTCCCTGTTTTTTATCAGGGCCAGGGCGCGGAGCCGGACCGCGCGGCGACAGGAGCCAGGCATTACCTGGCCGAGATGGAAACGCTATTGCGTGAGCAATTGTGCTCTGCCATGCGCTTCGATCAGCGTTGCCAAGGGGATCAGTCTCCAGCCGACATTGAGGACCGTGCCCAGGAGCTGACCGAACATCTGTTCGGCCAGTTGCCGGAGCTGGCCAGGTTATTGGCCTCGGATATCGAAGCGGCTTTCCGGAATGATCCCGCCGCCGCCAGCCCTGAGGAGATTCTACTCAGCTACCCTTGCATGGAGGCCATTACCGTGCAGCGCCTGGCGCACCGGCTCTACCTGATGGGAGTGCCTTTCCTTCCCCGCATGATGACCGAGGTGGCGCACAGCCACACCGGCATCGATATCAATCCCGGCGCTTCGATTGGCGAGTCGTTCTTCATCGATCATGGGACGGGCGTGGTGATCGGCGAAACCGCCACCATCGGCAGAAGGGTGACTCTTTACCACGGTGTTACGCTGGGGGCATTCAATCCGCTTCGAAAGGACGAAGAAGGTCAACTTCGTCGAGGGCAGGATAATAAGCGGCACCCCGACCTCGAGGATCACGTCACCGTTTACCCCAACGCCACCATCCTGGGGGGCGATACACGTGTTGGCCATCACAGCATCATCGGGGGTAACGTGTGGCTCACGCACTCCGTGCAACCCCACAGCAAGGTGATGCTCAAAGACCCTGAACTGGTTATCCTGAACGGCGAGCCAAAAGACTAAGGTCGTAACCTTGAGCCGCGCTCACGCTGGTGATGCCTTTCTGTTAGTGGAGGTTCAAATGGCATTAAAGATTGGAGATGAGGCGCCCGATTTCAGGCTCAGCTCGACTACGGGCGCCACCCAGGGCGAGTTTCAGCTTTCCGCTTATCGTGGCAAGAAGGTGGTGGTCTGCTTTTACGCCCTTGACTTCACCCCGGTTTGACAGAACGAACTGTCGGCAATCCAAGCGGCCCTCGCCAGGTTTGCCGGCCTGAACGCCCAGGTCATGGGCGTCTGCACGGACACGGTTTTCTGCCATATCGCCTTCCAAAAATCTCTTGGGGGTCTTCAGTTCCCCCTCGCTACGGACCGCTGGCCTTACGCCAAAACAGCGGCGGATTATGGCATCTTTCCTCCCACAAAGCACCAGATACCCTTCGTCAACGATCGCGCGGTCTTCATTGTGGACGAGCATGGCAAGATCGCTTGGATAAAAATCTACGAGCTCAGACAGCAACCCGAAATCGCCGAGATCCTGGACGCGCTGGAGAAGCTCACCTGAGGCTTCTGACATGGACTTAGCGGAACTCGTCAGAAAATATACTGAGGTCTCCGGAGGCTTTGGAGGAGCTGTACACCTCTCGCAATTCGGCCTTTCCAAAGCGCAGACGGAGAAGCTGATCTCCGCCTTCGATGACGACTATCAAATCAGTCGGTATATGGTGCTATCCCGCGAACGAGATGAAGAATTGGTTTCCTATGCGCCTGAGGCTCGCGTTTACTCCATTAACGGATTCGAAGTAAGTCATGTTTCCTTGAGTCCGGAGATACGGAAGGTTCTGTGAACGAGGGCGGGATTAGCCGCTTGCGGCCAAAGACCGCTCGAGGATTTGTGATGCTCTCCGCCGCATTGCGCGGCTCGCCAGGGCGGTTACTTCTTGCTGTCGGATATTCGATCCTCGACGTAGACCAAATGGAAAACGGTAAGGCCTCCTTTCGCCTCAATCCCTACCACGTGTTGCTCCTCCTTTGTGCCAGCCTTCAGGACGAACTCTCCGCTCTTCGGTCGGTCTTCCTCGCAGCCCAGTTCATTTGAGGAGTTGCCCTTCTCCTTTTCAGCCATTGGCTTGGAAGAGTGGGCACAATCCAAGACTCTGCCGTAATTCGCAAGCGCTTTGCGGTAGAATGCCGCGACTTTTTCGGGTGCGTCGTGCGACTCCAGCGTCAGCACGGCGAGCTTGAAACCAGAGGAGCCGCCCCACAAGCCAAGTTGAGCTGCGGAACTGTCGTCGGAATCATTCTTGTGTGGCCGCGCTCCCGGATATAAAGGCAAGCCGACTTCCTTTGCACTCGCCTCATTGCTGGCGATAAATCCGACGCTGCTTCGGTGCTTTTCAGATTCGGTCGTGCCTGAGACCTTCTTGTCTTGTGCGGCCAAGGGCAGAGCCGCCACAAACAGCAACCCCAGCACCACGACTCGACCCGCTTCGCGCGACTTGAAACGAGCATCTTGGCCACGCTCATGACCTGAACGCAGTGTATTCATCCCAACCTCCCCGCTGCCTCTATGTACGCGGCGCAAAGAAGCGAAGTTCCATGCTGTCGTCTAGCCGGCCGGTGGGTATTGCAGACACCCAGCGTTCATGATAGGGTTAGGGACATTAGGTCCAGGCGGGCGGGGGTTGGTCGGAGGGCCTAAGGGCTTTGATCGAAGGCAAATCAGCTTATTTGAGAGGTGCACCCATGAGGCGTAGGGATTTCTTGGCTAAGTCGGCGATGGGCGTAGCTGCGGCGTGGCTGCGGCGTGGCTGGGGTCAAAAAGATGGGCCGCCGCAATGCCGTCAGTCACAGGGAAGTTCAGCGCTGCGGATATTGTCGCCCTGGGCCAAACCGGCATCAAGACCTCGCGGTTGGCCTGTGGGACGGGGACAGTCGGCTCCAATCATCATTCCAATCAATCGGCTTTGGGCATTCAGGGCCTCGCCGACCTGCTAATGCAAGGATACGACCAGGGCTTGCGTTTCTTCGACACGGCTGATTCCTACGGAACACATCCCCATGTGGCGGCGGCCCTGAAGAAGCTGCCGAGAGAAAAAATCACCGTCATGTCCAAGTCATGGTCACGCGATGCGGCAGGAATGCGCGCCGACATTGACCGCTTTCGTAAAGAACTGGGGACGGACTACATCGACATCCTCATGATGCATTGCCTGACTGACGACGACTGGACTGAAAAGTGCCGGCCGGCCATGGACGTGATCTCGGAGGCGCAAGAAAAGGGAATCGTCCGGGCTCATGGTTGCTCCTGCCACACCATCGGCGCACTCCGCACCGCGGCGAAATCTCCCTGGGTCCAAGTCATGCTTTCGCGGGTGAACCCCATCGGGTCGCATATGGACGCAGACCCCGCCACCGTCGTTGCCACCCTTCGAGCGGGGCGCGAGGCGGGCAAGGCGATCATCGGCATGAAGATCCTCGGGCAGGGTGACATGAGATCTCGCGCGGATGAGGCGCTGAAATACGCGCTGTCGCTCGGCGTGCTGGATGCTTTTACTATCGGCGCGGAGAACCGCAACGAGCAACTCGACTTGATTAAGCGTATTGCTGCCGTCCACGTCATGTTTCTCGGATAACTCAACAGGCCGCAGTAACCAGATGAACCAACTTCTAGAAGCTCGTGGCGCCCGCTTCGCTGCCACGGTGGTTTCCGGCGTACTGTTTTACTTCACGCTCGGACTCACGCCTTGGTGGCTGGCCGCCTGGCTGGCGCCCATTCCGCTACTGCTTGCGGCCTTTCATGCCAGCCGGCGGGAGGCACGCCTGCTTGCTTGGCTGGCGGCGGCCATCGGCCTCAGCTCGAATTTCACCTACTACTTGAAGGTCACGGGAACGGTGGCGACGGTGGTGCTGCTGCTCTTGCAGGTTCTTCTCTGGGGCTTTTTCGCGACCCGAACGCGCGCCGCGGTGGTGGCCTCGCGAAACTGGCTGATTGTTTTCGTGTATCCCGTGCTGCTGGCCGCAATCGACACGCTGGTCTCGTTCTTCTCCCCGCATGGCACCTGGGGCAGCTTCGCCTACACGCAGATGAACGCACTGCCCGTCATCCAGATTGCTTCCGTGCTCGGCGCGCCCGCCATCGTCTTCCTCGTCGGATTGTTTGCCTCCACCGTTGCGGTCGCGCTTTATCGCGGACTGCAGATCGAGCGCCCCTTGCTTGCCTACGGAGTTCCCCTGGTGTTGATCGCCGCTGGGCTCGGCTACGGAGCGGTTCGCCTTCGCCAGGCCAAAACGGCGCCGACGGTGAGAATCGGAATCGTGTCGATTGACGACTTCATCGGTTGGAACACGCCGCCCGAACGCGCCGAGGCCGTGTGGCGCGGATATGAGGACACAGTGGCCAGACTCGCCAGGGAGGGCGCCCGCATCGTCGTGCTGCCGGAGAAGATTACCACACTCGCGCCCGAGGAGGCCGCGAAGCGTCAACCCGAACTGGCATCGCTGGCACAGCGAACCGGGGTGTATTTGCTGGCGGGCGTGCAATTGAACCGCGCCCAGCGCAAAGACAATGCCTCGTGGCTGTTCAGTCCCACGGGAGACCTGGTTGCCGAGTACCACAAGCAGCATCTTGTCCCTCACCTGGAGAGCGATCTTGCGCCGGGGAAAGAAGAGATTGTGCGCACCATCAACGGCGCGCCTTTTGGGCTGGCGATCTGCCGCGACCTGATCTTCACGGATTTCGGGCGGCGTTACGGGCGGCTGGGCGTCTCCGCCATGCTCGTGCCGGCCTGGGACTTCTACCGCGACGCCTGGATGGCCTCGGGTGTGGCCGCTCTGCGCGGGGTCGAAAGCGGGTACTCAGTCGTCCGGGCGGGCCGCGAGAGCTATCTGAACGTCAGCGACCGCTACGGCCACACCATTGCGCGCCAGCGAAGCGATTATCTGCCCGGCAGCAGCGTGCTTGCCGACCTGCCTCTCGGTCCGGCCACTCCGACCCTCTACGCGCGCTACGGCAATGCCTTTGGCTGGCTCGCGGTTGCGGCATCGGCAATGATGATCATTCTTGCGGGGCGGGCCGGAAATCAGCCCAAGCCCGCGACGGCAAGCGCCTGAAGTTAGGTTCTACCGGGCAGAGAGATCAACACTGATGCGCTAGCCTGTCATTCAAAACTCCGGTTCATCACGTGCGCCGTGCCACACGTGGAGGATCTCCACGCTGAGGGACCCCTCGCTAACGTCGTAGAAGATGCGATAAGAACGAAAGACGATCTCACGCAATGTTCCTCTCGCGCCGCGCGGATAGGTGGGGCCGATGAAGGGAAAAGACGCCAGAATGCGAACGTGGTCGAGTATGCCCCGCCCGATCCGGTCGGCTGCCTGCGGGTCATGCTGGGCGACGTATGCGCAGATGTCTTGGAGATCCGCAATCGCTACGTCTGACCAAATTATCTTGAAGTCCATGCGGTTGCCCAGGACTCAAGCAAACGTTCTGCTTCCTCGTGGGTCTTGGTGCGCCCTGCGGCAATGTCTGCCCGTCCCCGCCGGATGGACGCCATGATGCGCAACTCCTCGGTGATTTCCTCGAGCGAAGCATCCTCCGGGAGCCGCTGGAGAGCGTCCATCACGGCCTGCTTATCCGTCATGGGCTAGATAATACCGCTTCATTACGCCCGTTGCAAGAGGCGCGTTCATCACCGATTTCGCGGGGACGACGAGAAACGGCGCGCGAAGGGCGAGGCGGTCACGCAGCGCTTGACGCCGGTACCCAGTGCAGGTGCGCAGGCGGGCAACTCAAACGCGCATCACCATTTTGGTGTATAATGGTGTTATGCGTGCTTCTAACAAAGTTGTTCGCCAGACCGTGGGCCTTCCGGCAGACACCGCGCGGCATGTGCGCAGCTTGGCCAAGCAACGACGCCTTAGCGCCAACCGGATCATTGTTGAACTCGTGGAAGAGGGGATCGAGGCCCAGAAGCGCAAACAAAAAGAGTTCTTTGATCTCGCCCAGCGTTTCCGCGCGGCAATCGATCCTAAAGACGTTGCTCGCCTCGGGGATGATCTGGGCCGCATGGTTTTTGGCGACTGATGCCCCACTTGGAAACCTGGAATAAGCTCCCGCACGCAATCCGCCAGCACCTGATGGACAGAATGCAGGATCGACGCATCAGCATCGCTGACCTTAATAAGCTCCGGATCTGGGTTGAATCCCATCCGGTTGTTCCGGGGGGCGAGTGGTACAAGGATCTCGGATCTTTCAAAATCTGCGGTGAGGGACAATATCCGAAGACATTCCTGCTTCCTGGTCAGCCCGCCAAGGGCGAAAGCCTGTGAGCGCAGGGTGGCTAGGAGGGTGACCGGCGACGTCGCGCATCGCAGAGCTACGCTCTGCGCCAGCCCGCGCGAATTCCGCAACCTCAAAGTCAAGCTTCTGCCTTAGCGCGGGTAGCCGGTTTAAGGATTTACGGTAATAACATGGGCGGCACGCTTTCACTTTCAAAGTATTCGATCGGAGTTGGCGACAGGTTTGCTCACCAAGCCAAGCCTCAACTGCAGGCCTGTAGGATGGCAGCCGAGCAGGGAGTGGAAGTCATCCCGGTGTGGAACAAATCGAACCGGGAACATACCATTATCGGTTCCAGTCCTGCCAGCACGCGAGCGGCGGCCGATGAAGCCGTGAGAACGCTAGGCTGGAGCAAGCCGTACCACGTAGACGCAGACCACATCAATCTCAAGACAGTGGACAACTTCATGGAGGCTTGCGATTTCTTCACCATCGACGTTGCGGATATGATTGGCCGACCCTCCCAAGCCGCCCCCTTGCGGGCGTTCGTGAAAGGTCATCCGGAATTGCTGGGAGAGCTGCCCATTCCCGGCGTTGCTCATCCCTTTCACATCGACCGCGGCTTCATGGTCCAGGTTGCGAACAAGTACCTTGCGGCCGTGCAGGAGGCGGGCCTGATCTACCGCCGTGTTGAGGAGAGAAAGGGCAAGGGGCAATTCATTACCGAAGTGTCGATGGACGAGACAGACTCACCTCAGACTCCGGCGGAACTGCTCATCGTCCTTGCCGCGGTGGCGGAGGAAGGGATTCCGATTCAGACCATCGCGCCGAAATTCAGCGGCCGGTTCGACAAGGGCGTGGATTATGTAGGCGACTTGGCGAAATTCACCGAAGAATTTTCAAATGACGTCGCCGCCATCGCATTTGCTGTCCGGCATTACGGGATGTCCAGCAACCTGAAACTCAGCGTACATTCCGGGAGCGACAAGTTCTGGCTCTACGGGCCAATCCACCGGACGCTTAAGAAATTGGATGCGGGTGTACATTTAAAGACTGCTGGCACCACCTGGTTGGAGGAGCTGATCGGTCTGGCGGAAGCTGGCGGCGAGGGGCTGGACTTGGCCAAAGAGATTTATGACCAGGCCTACTCCCAGCGCGAGGAGCTGTGCGCGCCCTATGCCGCCGTCATCAACATCGATCCCGCCCAGTTGCCCGCTCCGGAGTTGGTGGGGGGGTGGTCGTCGGAACAGTTTGTATCCGCCCTACGTCACGACCCAAAATCTTCGGCTTACAACCCCAGCCTTCGCCAACTGCTCCACGTGGGCTTTAAGGTGGCCGCGAGAATGGGAACCCGTTACCTGGATCTCCTGTCCGTTATGGAGACCACCATAGCCAAAAATGTGACCGCGAATCTTTTCGACCGCCACATCAAGCCGTTGTTCATAGGGGACTGATGGGGGCTAGGGGCTGGGGACTGGGGGCTAGGGCAATTTTGGATTTTAGATTTTGGATTTTGGACTGGCCCTGCCTTTTGCTTACTGCCTACCGCCTACTGCAAGAACGGGGGCCAGTGACTAGGAAGCTGTGAAGAATTCGACAGCGCGCGATTTCGGCTGATGTAACCCATTGATAATTCAGGTAGGGGCACGCCATGGCGTGCCCCTACGAGGATTTTTTCACAGCTTCTAGGGGCTGGGGAAAACAGTAAGGGGATGGTAGCTGGCAAACGCCGGCGGGAAGAGCCGGAAACCAATTCATAATTCAGAACTCAGGATTGGCTCGCTCCGTGGCGTCGCTGTTCAATGACTCAATGAATCAATGACTCAATGATTCAATACTCTAGGTGTACGAGTCAGATGCAACCCGGCTCTCCTAAGTCCCCTCATAATCCAATAGAGGTGAAGATTTGATCATGCGATTACGGACTATCCTGGTGGCCGGTGCAGTGACATGCTTGACTTTGTTTCAGGCTGAGGCCGCGGCAAAGCCAGGTTCCCAATCTCTTCCGGCGGAGTACGCGCTTTACCTTCGTCTCGAGGCGCCCATAGGCACCACCGTGTCGCACCTTCACGACGTCGTCAAGGCCCGCATCATCCGCGAGGTGGATAGCGGCAAAAGAGTTCTGATCCCCCTGGGGACCGAGGTCCAGGGCCGGATTGAGAAGTTGATACCCAGCTCAAGTGCTAATGACCGCGCGCGTTTGCTCATCCGCTTCGACAAATTGATAATCCCAGGTAATCCGGCTGTAACTTTTACCGGCCATATCTCCGAGGTTGAGAACGCGCGCGAGAATGTATTGCAGGATGGAACCATACAGGGTGTGTTGGCCAGCGATTTGCCCGTGAGCCACCTTGAGGACGCGATGGGCAAGTTGGCAGGGCAAGATAGTGAGCTCTCCAAATATGAACAGAAAGCTTTCGGAAAATCTGACACCTCCATCAATTACGGGGCGGGGACGGACCTGACGCTGGTGCTCGACAAGCCCCTGCGTCTGGCTGAAATGCCTCCCTCCGGCTCCCTCAATCAACTCCCGCCCGGGGTGCCTTACGCCGTCGCGCGAATGCTGCAAGGCGCTCCACAGCGAGCTTCAGGAAAGGACGGTAAGCCGGGCGATCCCCTGAACCTTGTCGTGGTAGGGAACATCTCAGAAATTCGCGATGTGTTCAAACAAGCGGGCTGGGGTGAGGCTGAGAGGAAGACGGGTAAGGCCGTGTGGGATACGGTCCGCGCCGTGGCTGGCGATCAGGGGTTTGGCGGCGCTCCTGTTTCAGACCTCTATCTGTTTGGCCACCGTGAGGATCTGGCGTTCGAGAAAGGGCTGAATACTTTTTTGAAGCGGCACCACCTGCGCCTGTGGCGGACGGCTGCCACGACTCCGGGTGGCCGCGAAATCTGGCTTGGAGCAGCGACCCACGACACGGGCCTGGACGTTCATCCCGGAGTCGTGTCCCATGCGATTGACCCTGACCTTGACGCCGAGCGCGCGAAGGTTGGCGCGGATCTCAGGGTCACTGGGCGTGTGGCCGCCGAAGAATTAGAGACGCGCCCTGACCCGCTCAGCCAGGGACTCACTGCCACCGGAGGTACTTGGAAGACGGATGGCCGGCTCCTGGTCATCGATCTCGCGACGCCATGATCGAGTTGTGTACATCGCCCCATGAGAGTCGCCGTGAGAACCCCCTGCGGTACTAGGGGCCATCTTCTTCTCCTGCCGCGAAGAAAAAATTCACCACAGAGACCACAGAGAAAAGTACTTCTGCTCGCCCGAGCAGGGGCTAGAAGGTTACGGTTCCTTGTTTGTTGACCCACAGTCTTTGCCTGCATCTCTTCTCCGTGACCTCTGCGGTCCCGCAGGCGGGGGATGAAATCCTTCTTGGGTTGCGGCCAAGGGCCGCTTTGCATTACGTTAACGCTTATGGTGTCCAGTCCAGGACCTCCGCCATCGGTGGGCTCAATCGTTGCTGTTGACGGAAATCGGGGGCGGGATGTATCTTTTGGCTGTGCCCGATGCGTAACAGGTTTGGGCTACCCATAGCTGAGCGAGGCAAACAATGACAACTGCTCCAGCGGTCTCCTCTGGTGCTCCCCAGTTCGTACGCGGGAAAATCATTGAAGCGCAAGTCAAAGTCTCCGTGGATGCAACCCGGCCCTTGCCCTTGGTGTGCGCTCTCTACGCGGTGGAATCTTCCGATGGAGTTTGGCTGTGCGCGTATTATGGCGCCAACCGCAGCGTCTTTGACTTTCTCCCGCAGAAGGGCGCGGACGTGGAGGAGACGAAACTGGGCATCGCTTTTCGGACCAAACAGTTTATCCCCAAGGACCAGTACCGGCCCGAGCAATGGGAAGAGTTCAAGAAAGAGCATTTCATGGCTTACGGCGGGCACGGGGAGTAAGGCGTGTCACAAACTTGAACGGTGGGACCAAGAGTTGTTCAATCCAGATGTTCAGAAGAGGAGGTAGGTTATGAGTCGAGTCAAGATGGGAACGCTGGTCATTGCTTTGGCATTGGGCTTTACCACTGGCGCTTGGGCCCAGGGCATGAGGGGTGGCATGGGCCGGCAAGCGCCCCGACTGTTGGGGGAATTCAAACCGGTGGTCGGGTCAGGAGCGCAGTATCAGATGACCGCAAAGAACGGCACCATGAGTTTTGCTTATGTCATCGTGGGCCAAGAGGATGTGGAAGGGAGCGCAGGCTACTGGATGGAAATCCGCTCGGAAAACCCTGGGATGCCTGGGGAAATGGTGATGAAGCAACTCATTGTCACGGGCGGCGACAAGCCCCAGATCAAGCGGATGATCATGCAGATGCCAGGCCGCCCGCCAATGGAAATGCCTATGGGCATGCTGGGTATGGGGCAGCGTGGACAGGGGAGCGGAGCCGGCGACACCAGCCCTGGAGAGAAGGTTGGGTCGGAAACCATCACGGTTCCTGCGGGCACTTTTGAGTGTGATCATTACCGCAAGCAGGAGCCGCGTGGGACCGTGGACGTCTGGATATCCAGCAAAGTGCCTCCTTACGGGATGGTGAAGATGTCCAGCGCGGAGATGACCGCGGTGCTGGAGAAAGTCCTCAGCAACGAAACTTCGCACATCCAAGGCGAGCCCCAGAAGATGAATATACCATTTCCGCGCCAATAACAGATCGGGAGATCGGTTGATCGGGAGTTCGGTTGAACAGGAAGGAAATTCTGGATACGTTCGTTGTTCGCCCGATCACCCGCTCTCCCGACCCCTGGTTGTTCTTCACCTGATCTTCCTATCCCTACGTTGTTTTTTGTTCGCCCGATCGCCCGATCATCCGATCCTGTCGTTCGCCCGATCTCCGGATCACTTGCGCGGCGCGACTGGTTTTGGTATATTTATAAGTTGTCTGCATAAGCTTACATGGACAATCTTTACCGGCGCACTCAAATCCTGAACCTCCTCCGTACTGATCCGGCGGTGACCCAAGACGAGTTGCGCCGAAAGCTGGCGCGGCGTGGCATCCGGGTGACCCAGGCAACGGTGTCGCGGGATATCGAGGAATTGGGTCTGGTCAAGACGCGTTCGGGTTACCGCCTGCCGGATGCCGCCGAGCCTCCTGCCCCTGTACAGCCCACCTTGCAGGTTATCCTCAAGGAGTTTCTTCGAGAAGCAGGCCAGGCGTCGAACCTGGTGGTGCTCAAGACGTACCCGGGCAACGCCCAAGCGGTCGCCGCCGTGCTGGATGCGCAGGATTGGCCGGGAGTTGTGGGGACAGTTGCCGGCGATGACACGGTCTTTGTGGCTACTCGCAGCGCCCGCGAGGCGGCGCAATTCAGGAAGAAAATCCTGGCGCTAGTGGGTGCTTGAGAAGGGCCAGCCTGTGCATGATGGCCCTTAACATTGAAGAAAGGGAGTCCAAAGAAAGAACCGATGACCTCTGCTCGGAATTCCAACCAGCCTGTTAAACGGGCTGTTCTTGCTTACTCGGGGGGGCTGGACACCTCCGTCATCATCCCCTGGCTGCGAGAGAATTATGGCTGCGAAGTTATCGCCATGGTCGGGGATGTAGGCCAAGGCGACGACTACGCAGCGCTTCGCCGCAAGGCCCTGCGTAGCGGAGCCTCGAAGGTCTTCGTCGAGGATCTCCGGGAGGAATTTGTCACCGGCTACGTTTGGAAGGCGGTTCGAGCGGGGGCCATTTACGAGAGCAAGTATCTGCTGGGGACCGCCCTGGCAAGACCCGTACTCGCCAAGCGGCAGGTCGAGATTGCACTCCAATGCGGAGCGGACGCGCTGGCCCATGGATGCACAGGCAAGGGAAACGACCAGGTGCGTTTCGAGTTGTCGTACCAGGCCCTGGCGCCCCATCTGCGCGTCATTGCGCCGTGGCGGGAATGGTCCATCAAGTCGCGTGAAGATGCGCTGGAGTATGCGCGTCGCCACAAGGTGCCGGTGCCGGTGAGCAAGGATGACCTTTACAGCCGCGATCAGAACTTGTGGCACTTGAGCCACGAAGGCGGGCCACTCGAAACCAAACTCGGGGAGCCCCCGGACGAGGCCTGGAAACTCACCCGCAAACCGCAGAACGCCCCGGCGCGGGAGGCGGAAGTGGTGCTGGGTTTTGAAGCGGGAGTCCCGGTCGCGGTTAATGGGAAACGCTTGGCCCCCGTGCGCCTGGTCGAGACCTTGAACGCCCTCGGCGGCCTGCATGGTGTGGGGCGCACGGACCTGGTGGAAAACCGCTTGGTGGGAATCAAGTCGCACGGCGCTTACGAGACTCCGGCCGGGACGCTCATCATGCTGGCGCACCAGGAGCTCGAATCGCTCTGCCTGGATCGCGAGACTTACCACTACAAGCAACACGTGGCGCTGCGCTATGCGGAATTGCTCTATTATGGGCTGTGGTTTACGCCCCTCCGCGAAGCCCTCGATAGCTTTGTCGAGACGACCCAACGGAATGTTTCGGGGACGGTCAAGATGGGGCTCTGCAAAGGGAACCTGCGCATCCTTGACCGCCATTCGCCGAATTCCCTTTACGACACCAGCATCGGCAGCTTTGTTATGAATCCGGATTATAACCAGAAAGATGCCGAGGGATTCATCAACATCCTTGGCTTGCCGCTGCGCCTTGCCGCCGCGAAGAAGGCGGCGCGGAAGGCGAAGCGCGCTGCACGGAGAGCGGGATGAGGCTTTGGGGAGGACGCTTCACCGGCCGCCGCGACCCGATCTTCGAGAAATTCTCCGAATCTTTCTCTCTGGACCAGCGCTTCATTCGCTACGACCTGCGCGTCAACCTTGCCTGCGTGAAGGAGTTGGGCCGGCTGGGTGTGTTCAAGCCCGCTGAAACGCGCCGGCTGGCGCGGGGCCTGGAGGCCATCCAGCGAAGCATCGAGCGCAATCCCCATTGGGCCCAGGGACAAGCGAGCGAGGACGTCCACACCTGGGTCGAGGCGCAGCTCGAGCGGCGAATCGGCCCCCTGGCCGGCAAACTCCGCACCGGCCGCAGCCGCAACGACCTGGTGGCGACGGAAGCTCGCCTGTACATCAAGGATGCGATCGCAGACCTCGAGCGGGCTCTGGCGGATATGCTCGAAGCCTTGCTCGGACAGGCTCGCCGCCAGGCTCGAGTTGTGATGCCGGGCTACACGCATCTTCAGCCTGCCCAGCCGATTCTTTTTGCTCATTACGCGCTGGCCTATTTCCAGATGTTCTGGCGCGATGCGAGCCGGCTTAAAGACTGCCGGGAGCGGGCCGACGAGTTGCCGATGGGGGCTGGAGCGCTGGCCGGGACTGGCTACCGGCTGGACCGGGAGCGGCTGGCGCGCGCGCTTGGGTTCGCGCGGGCCGCTTCGAACAGCCTGGACGTTACGTCAGACCGGGACTTCGTCGCGGAGCTTCTCTTCGCTTGCTCCCTCATGATGCTCCACCTTAGCCGCTGGGCTGAGGACCTGATCATTTACTCCTCTCCGGGATTCGGCTTTGTGGAGCTGGCGGATGCTTACACGACGGGCAGCAGCTTGATGCCCCAGAAAAAGAACCCGGATGCGTTGGAATTGATCCGGGGAAAAGCCGCGACGATCCTCGGCAGACTTGCGGGAATGCTGGCCCTGGTTAAGGGACTTCCTCTCGCCTATGATCGCGACTTGCAGGAGGATAAGGGCGCCTTGTTTTCCAGCGTGGATACCACCCGCCAAGCGCTCACCATTGCATCCCGCGTCACCAAGACGCTGCGCATTTACCCTGAAAGAATGAAAGCCGCAACCGCTCAGGGTTTTCTGACGGCAACGGATTTAGCCGACGACCTCGTGCGTCGTGGCGTGCCGTTCGCGGAGGCGCATGAACAGGTGGGAAAGCTCGTGCGCTTCTGCGCCAGCCACGAGCGGACGTTTGCCGATTTGGGCGCTGCCGAAGCACAACGCTTCATACCCTCTTGGGACGCGAAGCTGCGCCGTGTCGCGGTTTCCGCTGAGGGCGCGGTGAATCGCAGAAATGTTCTCGGCGGCACCGCTCCCCAGCAAGTTGCCCGGCAAATCGCCATGGCCCAGGGTACTTTAGGGGAACTGAAGAAGAGAATCGCGGGGCGGACCTGAAGAGGAAGACATGAAGTGCACCATCTGTAAAGGCGGGGAAACCCGGCCCGGCCACACCGCCGTCACGCTCGAACGGGAAACCACGACGCTGGTCTTCAAGGCCGTCCCAGCAGAAGTGTGCGCCAATTGTGGCGAGGCCTACGTCGCGGAAGAAATCAGCCGCCAAATCCTCGCCGCCGCCGAGCACGCCGCCCGCTCGGGCGTTCAGGTTGATGTCCGGGAATTCGTTGGCGCTGTGACATAAAGAAATCCGGCTCCCCGGCGGCGGAGCCGCCAACGCATGTCATTCTGACCCCCGACTTGTCGGGGCGAAGAATCTCCGGAGTTATCCTGTGCGCTTGGCGAGCCTGGGCTACTAATGTAGCGTACCATTGAGCGGTCCAACCGCCAAGTGTGTCAAAATGCCACACTCAATGCCTGCCAGCATCCCCCTCGGTACTCTTCTAACCCATTGAAAACACATGAGAACGCGATGTTGCTCGCGCAGGACACCTCAAAAGAGAGAGAGGGGTGGGAAAGATGGAAATCCCGCCCAAATCGGATCCGCTTCATGCATAAATTCCGCGCAGTTTGAGGCTGAAGGCGACGCGGTCGATGGCCACCATGTAAGCGGCGATGCGGTTGTTGACGTGGTGCTTTTCTCCGTAATGCACCACATCGTTGAATGCTGCCACCATGATGGATTTCAGGCGGTCATTCACCACGGTTTCTTGCCAAAAGTATCCCTGCCGGTCCTGCACCCACTCGAAATAGGAGACCGTCACGCCACCGGCGTTCGCCAAAATATCGGGGATGACGAAGACGCCGCGGTCAAACAGAATATCGTCCGCAGGTGGGGTAGTCGGACTGTTAGCGCCTTCCACCAAGATGCGCGCCTTGATCTTATGAGCGTTCTTGCTGCTAATGACACTCTCTGTCGCGGCGGGCAGCAGCATTTCGCAATCCTGTTCCAGGATTTCCTGCGCCCCAATGCTTTCGCTCCCAGGGAAGCCTTTCACGGTTTTGTTCTCGCTGACGTACTCGACGAGGGCAGGGATATCCAGCCCGTGGGCATTGAAAACTCCGCCCGCAATGTCGGCAACGCCGATGATCTTGTAGCCCTCCTCGTGCATCAAGCGGGCAGCCTGCGAGCCGACGTTGCCGAATCCCTGGACGATCACCCGAGTGGATTCCCGTTTCCACCCAAAGTGCTTTAGAGCCTCGTCCGCAACGATCATGCAGCCACGGCCCGTGGCTTCGCGCCGCCCCTGCGAGCCGCCCAAATCGAGCGGCTTGCCCGTGACGCTCGCCGTCACCGTATGGCGGACGTGCATCGAGTAGGTGTCCATGATCCAGGCCATCGTTTGCTCATTGGTGTTCATGTCCGGCGCGGGCACGTCGCGCTCCGGGCCGATGTAATCCAGGATTTCCGCCGTGTAGCGCCGTGTAATGCGCTCCAGTTCCCCCATCGAGAGCTGGGAAGGATCACAGACAACACCGCCCTTGGCTCCTCCAAAGGGAATGTTGACGACCGCGCACTTCCAGGTCATTTCGGCGGCCAAGCCTCGAATTTCGTCCAGCGTCACATCCGGCGAGTAGCGAACGCCACCCTTGCAAGGCCCGCGCGCAATACTGTGCTGCACGCGGTAGCCGTCAAAAACTCTGAGCTGTCCATTGTCCATGGCCACAGGAATGTGCACGATGATTTCCCGATTTGGGCAACGCAGGTACTTCTTCAGACCTTCGTCCAATTGTAGCTTGCTGGCGGCCACGTCGAACCGCGCCGCCATGGATTCATAAACGCTAAGTTCCTTTTGCGTTTCCCCAACCTTCATATCACCCCCAGAAACTTCATCTGCCCACACAAGACAAACCGGGAGCTGCCATCCAGCTCCCGGCTCCAGATCAAAGGACTCTTGCCTTACGGATAGAGGCCACGCAGTTTGGTGGCCTCGGCAACGCGGCTGATGCCCACCATATTGGCGGCGGTTCGCATTCCCACTTTGCGAACCAAGTGAATTTTCAGCACGTCGTTGAAGCTGGTCTTCATGACGCGTTCCAGGCGGTTGTAAACGTCCTGGGCTTCCCAGAACAGGTGCTGTTCGTCCTGGACCCATTCAAAGTAGGAGACGGTTACGCCGCCGGCGTTGCAGAGGATGTCTGGAATGATGAAAACGCCCTTGGCCTCCAAGATTCTGTCCGCCTCGGGGGTCAACGGACCGTTGGCCGCCTCCGCGATAATCTTCGCATGGATGCTTGGGGCGTTCTCGCCGTGCACGACGTTTTCCAGCGCGGCGGGAACCAGGATGTCGCACTCCAAGGACAGCAATTGCTCTGGAGTTATGGACTCCGAAGCCGGGAACCCGACAACTGAGCCGGTCCTCTCCTTGTGCAACATCAATTTCGGAATGTCAATGCCATCCCGGTTATAAATGCAACCCTTCGAATCGCTGACCCCGATCACGTAAGCCTGATTGCTGTCCAGCAAGTGCGCCGCGATTGAACCTGCATTGCCGAACCCTTGGACAACCACTTTCGCGCCTTTCATCGGAATTCCCAGGTGTTCACAGGCTGACTCAAGCGTGTTGAAGACGCCGCGCCCGGTGGCTTCGTTGCGGCCCAGCGAGCCTCCCAGGGCGATCGGTTTGCCCGTGACCACGCCCGGGATCGGATACCCCTTGGTCATGCTGTAGGTATCCATGATCCAAGCCATGACCTGAGAGTTGGTATAGACGTCCGGCGCGGGAATGTCCTGGGCTGGCCCGATAAGGGGAAGAATCGCACTGGTGTATCGGCGAGTGAGTCGCTCGATCTCAATTTGCGACATCTCCTTCGGATTACAAGTCACGCCGCCCTTCCCGCCCCCAAACGGGATGTTTACCACGGCGCACTTCCACGTCATCCAGGTTGCGAGGGCCTTCACTTCATACACCGTGACATTGGGATGATAGCGGATTCCCCCTTTGGCAGGGCCGCGCGCTGTGCTGTGTTGAACGCGGAACCCTTCAAAACAGTGAATCTTCCCGTTGTCCATCCGTACGGGCAGGACGACGGTTAGTACCCTTTCGGGATACTTGATCATACTTCGCACATCATCGTCGAGTTCCAGCGCATCTGCCGCGAGGTCAAAGTTCTCCATCGCTGCGTCATATGCGTTCTTCTCGACTACAGCCGTAATTGGCATATAGTACGCCTCCTCTTCTTCACTTCATTTGAGTTGATTGCCTTAAGGTCTAACACTTATCCCCCACCATGGAAGATACTCCCGGCACTCTCCACCTGCAAGAGGCAAAGTGTCAGTATGACATCCCGGTGACTAGATCTGCACTCTCTCTGAATTTTCACAGGTAGTGGATGGTGAATAGTGAATGGTGAATAGTGAATGGTAAATTATAAATGCTGGACACTGAATAGAGAGTTGTGAATGGTGAAATGATCGCCACGGCTGGCACTCAGCACTCACAATTTACTATTCACCATTCACTATTCACCATTCCCTATTCAATGCGCCCTCGTCACTTCTCAGAAGTCATGGTTGGGCTGTGGGAGTTTGAGCGGCAGATTTGGAGGATGCTCTGCCCAAACATCTCAGCTTTTGCAGGTCCGATCCCCTCGACGGCGAGCAGGTCGGCGAGAGTGGTCGGGCGCGCCTGGACAATCGCACGTAATGTGCGATCACTAAAGACGAAGAAGGCCGGACGTCCGAGCTTCCTCGCTTCCGCGAGCCGCCAAGCGCGCAGCTCCTCTTCGAGTGCGGCGTCCTTTGGCGAAAAGGTAATCGGGTCCGGTGGCTTGCTTCCCGCCGAGCTTCGCCGTTTCGGCTTGACGGGCTTTTGATCTCTTGCCCTATCCGTTAGAAGAAGTTCCACCGGCGTGTGTTCACCAAGTTTGTAACCCTCTCGGGTCAGGGTTACTTTCCGGTAGGATATGATTTTGTCTTCCTTTTCAAATGTGGCGTCCTCAAGCAGCACCAACCCGGCTCCCGCCATCGCTGCGACGAGACCCTCGAAGTCATTTCTGCTCATGGCCTCGGTTGGAAACAATACTCGGTGCAATCTGCCGAGGGGTTGGCTCTTGGCAGGGCGGAGCGTCTCGAGGAGCGTGTGCACAGTCTGGCGTTCGGCCTTGGTGATAGTGCGGAAGTGCTGGGCAATGCATCGTCTGGGAGCGCAGAAATCGCACTGGCCACACGCCCGCTTGCTGTCGGCGAGATCTCCGAAATGGCGCACTAAGGCCTGCATACGACATTGATGTGTTTCTGCGTAGCGCCTCACCAGAGCAAGTTGCGCTCGTTTCTGTTGCAACTGCGTGAAATAGGAACGCTGCCAGTCCTTCCCGTCCACGGTCACGTTTTCCGCGAAGTCGATTGCCGCGCCGCCATGAATGGTGAGCTTTTCGAGGGCTGTGTTGAAGAGTTCGGGATCCATGAACAGCGCATTTCGCAGCGCATCTATCGGTTGGGGTTCACGGCGGAGTCGCTGAAAGATCGCCTCCAGATTTTCCACGGGCGGGTAATCGTGCTCGAAGAAATACTCATGAATGCGCAGGTCGGCGTAGGAATGCATGAGAATGGTCCGGCTTGGCTTCCCATCACGGCCGGCGCGTCCGATCTCTTGGTAGTAGGCTTCGATGCTTCCTGGCAGCGCGGTGCGGATGATGGTGCGCACGTCCGGCTTGTCAATGCCCATGCCGAAAGCGATGGTGGCGACAACCGCCTCGAGCCTGCTGTCCACAAAGGCCCTCTGCACGCGCTGCCTTTGTTCGGATTCCAAGCCGGCGTGGTAGGCGGCGGCCGGGAAAAGTCGTGACAGATCGAGGGCGAGGGCCTCGGCTTCCTTGCGGGTTGGCGCATAAACGATTGCCGGACGCCGCGCGGGGTCGTTGAGAAGTTCGCAAGTGAGTTGAGGGCGCATGGGTCGCGGCACCTCTACCACCTCGATGGCGAGATTCTCGCGGCGAAAACCGTGGATGAATCGAGCCGGCTCGAGCAGGCGAAGCTGGTTGATGATATCGTTCTGCACGATGGGTGTTGCCGTGGCGGTGAGCGCCATGACCGGAGCGGGACGCAAAGCCGGGAGGTATTGGCCCAGCATGCGGTAATCCGGACGGAAGTCGTGCCCCCATTGCGAAATGCAATGCGCTTCGTCAATGGCGATCAGCGTCGGCTTCCGCTTGGCGAGCATTTCGGCGAACCCCGTGACCCGCAAGCGCTCAGGGGCGATGAACATAAACTGCAGCGTGCCCCTCAGATAGTCCCGGCAGGACTGGCGGGAGGTCATGCGGTCCAGCCCGGAATGAACGCGTGCGACCTTGAAACCGAGTGCGG
Source organism: Terriglobia bacterium (assembly GCA_049514395.1). Lineage (GTDB taxonomy): Bacteria > Acidobacteriota > Terriglobia > UBA7540 > UBA7540 > CAVROP01. The sequence goes on along the minus strand of JBEKVC010000017.1, from coordinate 8,675 downwards.
CGAGCTTGGATGCCTGGTCGTCCATCAGGGCGATCAAGGGGCTGATGACCAGTGCCGTGCCGCCGCGCGCGAGGGCTGGAAGTTGATAGCAGAGAGATTTCCCGGACCCCGTAGGCATGACCAGAAGCACGTCCCGGCCTGCGATTACGGCACGACAGACGGCTTCCTGGTTGGCGCGAAATGAAGAGAAGCCGAATGCTTCTTGCAGCAGTGCGGCAAGTGGTTCGCCCTGTTGAGGAGAGATTCCGGCGGTATGGGAAGTCTGATTGTTCATGCCAACTTGCTCTGCTGCCTCGCGCACGCAATGATGCCGCCCTCGCGGTGTCCAGTCAGCCGCCGCCGGCTTTTCATTGCACAGGGAAAGAAGTATAGCGCGTTGCAATCTCTCGCGCTGTACCTGACCCTTACATTTTACAAAGGTTTACGACGACGGAATGAATAGTGAATAGTGAATTATAAAGCAAGGAATGCAAGTCCCTTTTTGGACGTACAATTTACTATTTACTATTCACTATTTACCATTGTTATTAATTCACGAGACCCACTTGTGGCCAACACTGGGGCAGGCTGGGGGATGGCTTTCGCAGCTACTTCAGGGCTCGAGACAAGCTTCCAGGAGTTCTTTTCACGCAACAGGCGGGACACTAGTTGGGCGTGCATGGCGTGACCGGCACGTTCCGCAACCACGTGACCGATCAGAGGGTGGCCGAGCAGGGAAAAGTCCCCAATGAGGTCCAGAAGTTTGTGCCGACAAAACTCGTCAGGAAAGCGTAACCCCTCAGGATTAATCACGCCCTGGCGGTCGAGCACCACGGCATTCTCCAGGGAGCCGCCACGGATCAGACTGTTCTTGCGAAGCATCTCGAGTTCTTCCAGGAAGCCGAAGGTCCGAGCGGGGGCGATTTCAGTGGCGTAGTTGGACGAGCCTGACGCGAACTCGACGGATTGCACCCCGATCAAGGGGTGAGGGAAAGCTATGCGATAGGTGACGCGGAAAACATCCGCCGGGTAGACGGCGATGCGCCTCATTCCATCAACCACTTCCACGGGTTTCAGGACCCTGATAAAGCTTCTCCTCGCCCGCTGGCGGCGAATCCCGGCTTTCGTGATAAGTTCGACGAAGGGCCGCGCGCTGCCGTCCAGTATGGGCAGCTCCAGGTTGTCAATCTCCACCAGGGCGTTATCCACGTCCCGTCCCGCCAGGGCTGAGAGAAGATGTTCAGTGGTGGAGATCAATACGCCTTTCTTCATCAAGCTGGTGGCGTAGCTCACCCTGGCCACATTCCGGGACTGGGCCTCAATGGTGAATCCTTCGAGATCAGTGCGCCGGAACGAGATGCCCGTGTTGGCAGGGGCGGGGCAAAGACGTAGGTTAACCTTGACGCCCGTGTGGAGTCCGATCCCAGAGACCGAAACGGGCGCTGCAATCGTATGTTGGTTGGTCAAATTCTCCCCCAGGAGAAATATCAATAGCACTTGCTTAGCCAATTGCCCGGTCTGAATGTATTCCTTTTATTATCCACGAGTTAAAGCGTTCAAGTCAGTTGCTTTCAAACTCCAGGCGTGTCAATTTTACAACACATCCTTGCGTTTGTGTGCCTTCCGCGAACCTGTTGCGGCTTTGTGGCGCCGTCCTGGCCTGTCAGAAGACGGCCGAGACGTCGAGGGCAAGTGGGGCTTCAAGAGAAATTGTTGACAGGTAACATGCAGCTTGTAGCACGCATGTGTTGTGATGGTCCGTTGCGCCTGCTCCTCAATGATTCAATGACTCAATGAATCAATCGCTCATTCAGAGGATGCCCCTCAGGTTTCCGAGGATAGGTTAAAATGGTCAACTACGTCTAACCCGGGAGGAAAAACTTGGCCGAATCCCAGCAGGGCAAGAAGCTGGTTTTGATTGATGCCATGTCGCTGATTTTCCGAGCGTTCCATGCGCCCATGCAGACGGAGCTCCGCTCGCCCGGCGGCATGCCTACCAAGGCGATTTACATCTTCGTTCGAACCCTACGGAAGATCCTCAAAGAGCACCGGCCCGATTACGCGGGCGTGGCCTTTGACCTTGCCGCTCCAACCTTTCGGGACAAGCTGTTCGAAGAATACAAGGCAAACCGTCCGGCTTTCCCTGAGGAGCTCGCGCTCCAGCTTCCCTATGTGCGCCGGTTTTGCCGGGCGCTTGGGCTTGCGTTGGTTGAGAAGGAAGGGTACGAAGCCGACGATGTGATGGGGACGCTGGCGGAGGGCGCCTCGGCTCAAGGGACGGATGTCTTTATCGTGTCCGGCGACGAAGACCTTTTCCAACTAGTGAAGGATCGCGTCAGGGTTCTCAAGCCCTCGCGCGGGGCGAACGACAGCGAAACAATTTGCGATCCTGAGAAGGTTAAGGAAATCTTGGGCGTCGAACCTTCCAAGGTGGTGGATTGGCTGGCGCTGACGGGGGATCCCAGCGACAACATCCCAGGCGCGCGACCGTTTCCAGGCCAAGAGCTTCCTTCAACGCCGGGCGGCAAGAAGCGAAGCTACATCGGGCCGAAGGGCGCCACAGAACTAATCCGGAAATTCGGAACGCTCGACAAGGCGCTGGAGAATTACGCGCAAGAGGAAAAGCAGAGCTACCGCGACGCCCTGCGCGATTTCCGCAATGAAGCATTGCTCAGCCGCGAGTTGGCAACCATCCGCAGGGACGTTTCATTGGAGGTCGGCCCTGCTGACCTCAAGCTTGTCCCGCTCGACCTTCCCGAACTGCGGGCGTTGTGCCAGGAGCTTGGGTTCACTTCACTGCTGCGTGAGTTCTTGGAAGAAGCGCCGACTCCGGTGCACGCAGCGGCAGAGGTTGAGGAACTGCGGACGCCGGAATCGCTCAGCCAATGGCTGAGCGGCCTGGAAGAGCGTGCTCCCGTGGCGATTGGACTCGCGGTGGAAGGCGAGGAAAGTTTCTCAGGCCGGCTTGAAAGTCTTGGTCTTTCCGACGGCAGGCGGCTGGCCAGTGTTTCCGCGACGCCCAGCCTTGTCGATGCCATGAAGCCCTTTCTCTCTGCTCTATCGCATCCCAAGGCGGTTCACAACTCGAAGCTCCTCCGATTGCTGCTCGGGAAGAGTGGTGTAGAGCCGGCGGGTGTCACGGACGATACCATGCTTTACTCCTACTTGCTTGACCCGCTGGCCACGAGCCAGGCGCTCGAGGACGTAGTGCTCCGCCGGCAGGGCCGCAAGCTCTCCAATTCCGTTGCAGAATGGGCAGACGCCACGCGCCAGCTTGCGGCGCTGTTGGTGCCCGAGATTGCGCGGGAGGAATTGAAACGACTCTACGAGGAGATCGAGTTGCCGCTTTCGGGAGTGCTGGCGGACGTGGAGGCGTTTGGTGTCCGGCTGGACGCAAAGGTTCTGGCGCGCATGTCGGGCGAATTCGATAAGGAGCTCACGGACCTCACGCTCGAGATCTACGACCTCGCTGGCCAGCCATTTGACATTGACTCGCCGAAACAGCTTGGCGAGATTCTGTTTGAAAAGCTGAAGCTGCCGGGTGGCAAGAGACTGAAGAAAAGCGGGCAATATTCGACCGAAGCCTCGGTTCTGGAATCTCTTGCTGAGAAGCACGAATTGCCGCGGAAAATCATGGATTACCGGACCCGGACAAAGCTGAAATCCACCTACCTTGACGCGCTGCCTAAGTTCATTAACCCTGAAACGGGCCGTCTCCATACGACCTTCAACCAAACCGTGGCGCGCACCGGACGCCTTTCCTCGTCCAACCCGAACCTGCAAAACATTCCCATCGGGGACGAATTCGGGCTGCGTATCCGCTCGGCCTTCGTTGCTGACCCCGGCTGTCGCTTGATCTCTGCCGACTATTCGCAAGTGGAGCTGCGGGTGCTTGCCCATCTGGCCGACGATCCGGTGCTAATTGAGGCTTTCACGCGCGGCGAGGACATTCACGCGCGCACGGCATGGGAAATCTTTGGAGTGCCGCCCGCCCTCCAGACCCACGAGCATCGCAGAATGGCGAAGGCCATCAACTACGGTGTGGTTTACGGACTCAGCTCCTTCGGCTTGGCTGGCCGCACCGGCACCAGCAAAACCGAGGCGCAGCAATACATTGACGCGTATTTCCTCCGCTACAGTAAGGTGAAGGAGTTACTTGACCACCTGGTCGAGGAAGCGCGAACCACCGGCCGCGTACGGACCCTTTTCGGCCGCCTGCGTCCAATCCCCGAGATCCATAGCCAGGATGCGCCCTCCCGTAACCGCGCCGAGCGCGAAGCCATGAACACGCCGGTGCAGGGGACCGCCGCAGACCTCATGAAGCTGGCCATGATCAAAGTCCATGCCCGCCTCCTGGGAGAGAAGATGCGGACGCGGATGCTCCTGACCGTCCATGACGAGCTGGTTTTCGAGTCTCCGGAGGCGGAACTTGAGCAAGCCCGCAAGATGGTTGAGGCCGAAATGGAGAGCGCCTACCCGCTTAAGGTTCCCTTGCGGGTAGATATCGGCGTGGGCCAAAACTGGAAGGAAGCGAAGTAGGCGGGAAGCGACAGACAGCAATTCATTTCTCAAGGGAGTCGCACGAGGGTGACCTCGCTCAGGTCATTGCCCGCCTGATCGAAGGAGATGACGCCGGAGGCGCCGGCGTAGGGGGAGAGTTCTGCCAGAGCGTCTCGCAGGCGCGCGCGATTGGGGCCGGAGCGGCGCAGGGCGGCAGCAAGAATCCGCACGGCGTCGTAGGCTTGAGCGGCAGCCGGAGTGGGAAGGGCTCCGGCACGCTCGCGGAAGCGTTTCTCAAAGTTCTCACGCAGCGGGCTTTCCGCAAGGCGCGGGGTGACGATCCAAATATTCTTTTGGTCTCTGTCCGAAAAACTTGTAAGTCCTCGCGAACTGCTCGTTCCTGTGTTTCCAGCCGAGGCCGAGACAATTCCGTCATAACCACTCGCGGCTTCGTCGGACATCTGCGAAGCCCGCTCCTGGCATTTACAGTGCTTGGGCGCTGATTCTTCGAAACTTCCCTGAGCTGCTTCTTGGCAGAGATAAACCGGCGCGGTCGGGAATTTGCTGCGAAATCGCGGCACCAATCTCGCCGCCGATTCATGCCCCGTCCAAAAAACCACAGCGTCGGGTTTCTGCGCCGCGATTTGTTTGGCAACAGAGTCCGGGTTCCAATCGGCCGGATCAATCGCCAATTCGATAGCAGGGGGAGCATTCAATTCGCGCCCCGCCTTTTCAAATTGCTCCCCACCCACTCGCCCGTCATGACCGTTTTCCGTGATAAGGATGACCTGCTTCAGTTTGCGTGCAACGTAGATGTCCCGCGCAAAGGCGCGCGCCTGTTGGGCGTCCGTGGGGCCCAGGCGGAAAATCCAGGGCAGGTTAATCTGCGTTGTGGTCGGATCGCTGGAGAGCGTGACCAGCGGGATTCCGACCTTGTTTCCAACCTGTTCAGCAAGATGAGCTGATCCGCCATCGAGAGAAGTGACAATCGCCACCGCCTGATCTTCGTAAACGAGATGCACGACTTCATTCGAGGTGCGTCCCCAGGGCCCGCTCTGGTCGCGCGGGACAATCGAGAGCCGACGCCCTTCCGGCAAGGGACTCGCAGCTTCGTCTTCAATCGCCAATTGCGCAGCCTGGAGCAGCGCTTTACCTTCATCCTGGTGGGGCCCGCTCAGCAGCGCGAGGAGCCCAATCTTGATTTCGGAGCCTTGCAGATCATGGTTGGCGTCTCGCCCAGGGCCCGAATAATTCACTGCGTCTCGTGGAATGACCGCGTAAGGCTCGGGAGGAACCTGTGCGAAACCATGCAGAGTTGAGACGAGGAGAGCTGCAAGAAGCAGGCTGGCAAGGCGGAACCGGCAACCGGCAAGGCGGAACCGGCAATTTGAGATTTGAAACTTGAAATTTGAAATTGGATATTGCAAAGCGCTACTGCCCGCCACGACCGCCTGAAGTGCTATTAGCGCCTTCGTGGCCACCCTGGCGCGGGGCCAGCCAGTATTCAAACTTGCCGTCTTTCACGCGCGCCATAGTCACCGGCGAAATGTTATTCAGTGTGTGATCGAAGAAGGCTTTTCCGGTCACTCCTTCGTATGTTTTCATCTGGTAATCGCGCAGAGCGGCCATGATCCTCCCGCGGTTGAGCCCTGCTTTTTCAATGGCCGAAGTGAGGATATTCATTCCGTCATACGCGTAGGCGGCGTAGTCGATGGGCTCCTCCTTAAAGCGTTTCCGGTAAGCTTCACGGAAGGCCAGCCATTTGGGGTCCTGGCGGGTGGGATCGAGCGTGGTGGTCATGACCATTCCCTCAGCGGCGGGGCCGGCGATTTCAAGCAATTGGGGGTAGGCCAGGCGGCTTCCGCCGAAGACCGGCTGCTTCATTCCCAGGGCGCGCATCTGCTTCAGGATCAACCCTGCGTCGGCGGCCTCACCCCAGATGATGACTCCTTCAATCTTTGCGTTTTTGAGCATGTTCAGTTGTTTGGTGAAGTCCTTATCGCCGCGCTCGAACTTCACTTCCAGGATCGGCTGGCGGCCCATGCGCCGGGCCTCATCGTTGAATTTCTGGACTCCGAGCCGGCCATAGCGGGTCTGGGTGCGGATTATCCCGATGCGCTTCAGCTTGAGGTTCTTGAAGACGTAGTCCGCCAAGGTGTAACCCTGCTGCCGGTCGTCAAGAAAATCGTGCATCAACCACTGGATGCGAGTCTCCGTCACCGTGGGGTCGGTCGTGCCTACGTTTACGATAGGGACCTCGAGTTTAAGACTTACGCGCAACGCGATGTGGCAGTTCTGACCATCGACGCAGCCGAGCATGGCCCAGCAGTTTTCATTGAAGAGCATCTTCACGAGTTCCGTCGAGGAGGCGCCCCAGAGAGCTGACTCGTTGTGCACCTTAAGTGAATAGGGTTTGCCGTGGTATCCGCCACGGGCGTTTGCCTCGTCAATGGCGAGTTGCGCGCTGTGCAGCATGGGAAGGCCGAAGATGGATTCGGGATTGTTTTCGATTGGGGCCATGAAACCGATGGCAATTTCGCTCAGCTTGGAGGGGTCGCCGTCGGGCCGATTCTCTGCCGCGCCGTTATAGGCAAGCGTATCGGTCTGGACGAACCAGTCGTAATAAGGCTTTGTAAAGCGCCGGTAGGGCACTGCTTCATCCGGCATGTTAGCGTAGCGTGGCGCAGGCTTGTCGTCGTCCGGCTCTTTGTACGCGCCGGACTGCGCCCAAGCCGGACTGGCCAGCATGAAGAGCGTGAAAGCAAAGATGATTCTTCGAATCATGGTTTCTCCGTGGCTCCCTTTACGGACAGAAGTCAGGAGTCAGAAGTCAGGAGTCAGGAGTCAGAATAAAGGCACTGAGCTATCCGGAGGCGCTCGGTCTGGAGAAGCGCCACCCGTCGCGTCGGGACTGCCGGCGACGGGCTCCCGCCTTCGAAAGGCTGCATGCGCGCAGAGCGGGAGCAGCGCCACGCTTGCTTCTGATTTCTGACTTCTGACTCCTGACTCCTGACTCCTGACTCCTGTCTTCTGACTCCTTGGCATGTCATCCAACCTGCGCATGTTCGCGAATGTGGGCGGCATGCGCGTAAGCAAACTCGACAATCCTCGCGAGAGTCGTGGCGTCGATGGCCTGCAACCCATCGCACTTGGGCACGCCCAAGGAGAAGTCCGCGACTTCGATGAGCAGCCCATGGCTTCCCATTTCCAGCGCTGCCCGGCTCGCCGGCTCGACCATTGCCGACACGCCTGTGGAGTGGCTTGGGTCCACGATGATGGGCAGGAAAGTAAGCATCTTTGCCGCTGGGATAACGTTGAGATCCAGCACGTATCGTGAGTATTCGCCGGAAGGGAATCCCCGGATGCCACGCTCGCACAGCACGATATCCAGGTTGCCTTGCTTGGCGATGTACTCCGCAGCGCCCAGCCACTCACAAAGACTTGCGGACATGCCTCGTTTCAGCAAAATGGGTTTGCGGGTCCGACCCACCTCGGCCAGCAGGGTGTAGTTGTGCATGTTACGCGAACCCACCTGGAGCATGTCCGCCACCTGGGCTACTTCTCCCACCAGGCGCGGGTCCATCACCTCCGTCACAATCGGCAGGCCGGTCTGCTCACGGGCGATTTTCAGAATGCACAGTCCCTCGAGTCCGGAGCCCTGAAAATCATGCGGTGAGGTGCGGGGCTTGTAGGCTCCCCCGCGCAGCATGTCCGCGCCGGCGCGCTTCACGGCGTGCGCCAATCCCACCGTCTGCTCGTGGCTCTCCACCGCACACGGCCCGGCGATCACCACGGGTCGCTCCCCGCCAAACCGCACGCCCGCCACTTCCACTACCCGGGTCCCGTTCTCGCCATACTGGGGGTTCACCACCCGGCTCAGGAGTGGGTACATCTGCGGGATGTCATCAATGCTGATTTGTCCAGCGATTTTCATTGTTATCCTTCCTCATGCGGACTCGACCCATACGCTCATGACCCTGATGTTAAGATTCGCCCGAGCGAGCTGTAAGCCTTCGCAGCGCCGCAGGACCGGGCCACAAAAACCTCAATCCGCAACCCGCCCATCCGATTACAAACTCCTGCTATTGGCCGTTGTTGCCGGCGCTACGATCCGACTCGAAGATCGCAATCGCCTCGATTTCGACGAGCAAATCCGGCCGGCACAGAATGGCCTGGATGCCCGTGGATGCAGGCAG
>JBEKVC010000016.1:0-32988 GCA_049514395.1 Terriglobia bacterium | reverse complement strand
CGCTGATTTTACCCCGACCGGCGGCTGCCTTGGTCCCCCCCCCACCAAGGCAGCCATCTCTCTCCTCCTCCACTCACTCACACACTTCAATCCCACAGGGGGGATACGATGTACCAGGGCTATGCCAGTGCAGCGCGAGATTTGAAATGGAAAGCAAGAGAGATTAAACTTCAATCATGGCCGTCTCAAAGCGCGGTCACATTTATCACTAGGAGTTTGAGCTGGGCGGACGTCGGTATCGAGGAAGCACCAAGCGCACCAATCGCCAAGATGCACTGAAAGTTGAAGCCACTCAGCGGACCAGGCTATTAAACTCGATTCAGGGGATTCCAAATCCGACCGCTGTGCCCACTTTCGCGGAATTTGCAGACCAATTCCTGAAGTGGGCGAAGATAAACTTAGCGGAAGCTACGGTTGTGCTGCATAGGGTCAACATTGACAGGCTCAAACAGTTCTTTCGTGGTAAGCTGATTAATGAGATTGACCGTAAGAGCGCAGAAGAATTCAAGGTTTGGCGTGCTGGCCAGAAGCGCAAGAATGCCGACAGCAAGGTCTCTGGGGCGACGGTGAACCGCTGCCTGACAACCTTGAAGCGCATTTTCAATCATGCCGATGCGATGGGCCTGAACGTCAGAAACCCAGTCAAGCATGTGCCATACTTCAAGGAAACTGGCAGGATTCGCGCCTTGACCCTTGAGGAAGTAGATAAATACTTAGCCGCAGCTAAGGGTGATCTCAGGGATTTCGCCATTCTCGCCACCGAGACAGGCGGTAGGCCGAACGAGCTATTGGCCCTTCATAAGGATGATGTCCACTTGGCAGAGGGTTATGTGAGTCTGCCGGGAACCAAAAACGTGAGAGCTCAGCGAGATGTGCCATTAACGGATGATGCCAAGGAAGTCCTGCAGAGACGGACTGCAAAATCGCCTAATGGTTACATCTTCCCGGTTAGACGTCCCAAAACGAAGAATGGTGAAGTCAAGCACATTGGCTCTCTCAAGAAAGCGCATGAGCGAATCATCGAAGATGATTTCAAAGATGACCCTTTCACGATCTACACGTTCCGGCACACCTATGGCACAAGGCATTCACAAGCCGGGACGGAGTTGCCGGTGCTGGCAGAACTCATGCGCCACTCCAACATTCAGACGACCATGATTTATGTTCATGCAGCGCGGAAGCAGAAGATTGAAGCCACGGCGAAGCTGCAGGCCTATGTTGAGGCAGCACGGAGAGCTAAGCAGTTACAGGAAGAGCGTCAGGCAGAAGACTGGAAACCGAAAGAGGATGAGTGGGGGGTGGCGATACCGGAGTGTGAAGAAAGCTCCCCACAAAATCCGCCACATGGAGCAGAAACCGAGGATTTACAATTTTAGACAAGTTGTTTATTATTAACAATATGCGCCCGTAGCTCAGCTGGATAGAGCACTTGCCTACGAAGCAAGGGGTCGGGTGTTCGAATCACCCCGGGCGTACCATTCTTTTCATTACTTTAACCGATCTCCATACTTTCCGGCAGAGCCGTGGTGACATGGTTCGTCGCGTAACCCCTATTCGGCCACTGAGTTCGCCCCAGTGGGCAAGAAGCTCGAGGAAGGGCTGGCCGTTGATCTGCGGAAATTCCTGGGAGCGTTCAGCGAGCACGCGCTGGTATTCTTCAACGACAGTTCCCCACGCAGGCGGGGGAACGGCACCGTCTCGAGTCGACGTAAAGAGTTTGAAAAAAGGAAACTGCGGGGATGCTTCGTTCGGCCTAGGCCGACGTCCTCAGCATGACAGGGGAGCGCTTCCGAGTTCAGGATCAAGCGAAACTTGCCCCCGCTTCTTTAACGTCACTGGAGCTTATGTCGCAGTTGGGCTTTCACTGCTGGCCACTCGGAATCGACGATGCTGTAATAGACCGAATGGCGGATGCGGCCAGTCCAGGTGATGACGTGGTTGCGAAAGATGCCCTCCTCCTTTGCACCGATTCGCAGCAGGGCGGCCCGTGACCGCTCATTGAGAGAGTCCGTTTTGAACTCCACCCGCAGGCAGCGCCAGGTTTCGAAGGCGTGACGGAGCATCAGGTATTTCGCTTCCGTATTGGCGGCCGTCCGCTGCCACTTCTTTCCCAGCCATGTCCAGCCGATTCCCACGTGACGGTTGGCCCGATCGATGTTTCCGAAGCGGGTGCTGCCGATGGCCCGGCCCGTAGCCCTCGCGATGGTCGCGAAGGGAAGCGCGGTCCCCGCTGCCTGCCCCTCGAGCGCCGTCTCGATATAGGCGCGCATTTCATCGGGCGTCCCCACGGCCTGGGGAATCCATCGCCACAGTTCGTCGTCCAGGCCCACCTCGCACAACTGCGCATGATGATGAAGGGAGAGCGGCTCCAGCCGAATGTCCTGCCCCTCGAGCGTCACCGGCTCAACAACCATCGGCAGGAGCTTGGGGTCTAGCACCCGAGGATGTTCGTTCGACATGCGATCTCCAATGCAAAACGGGATCCCAGTGAGATCCCTTAAGCCTGCTTTCTGCCATCTGCCTTCGGCTTTCTGCCTACTCCCTGTTTCCTATTTCCTATTCCCTAGTGCCTACGGTCTCCCCAAGCCCGTATGGTAGTCCCACACAGCGTGGTAATAGCTCATGAAGCGTAAGGGTTCGCAACTCGGCTCAGCAATCTCGGCAAACGTGTAGCGGTCGAAGTTGATGGAACGCAGCGAGGCGAAGAGTTCGTGCCAGGGATAAGCTTTATCGTCGAGGTTGTTGATGTGGCAACTGCGAATCCACGGTTTTAGCAGCTCGAAGCCGTTGCGGACGGAGCCGTTCTCCACATCCGTAGGATTGGAGTTCCGGCAGGCCCCCACCAAAGGGTGATTTGCGACCGAGAGGATTTGATGAGCGTTCACCGGAATCTGCGTACCCTCTCCGTGAACTTCCATCCAGATTTCCACGCCGTACTCGCGCGCCACGTCTCCGCACTTAGCGAGAGCGCGGCCGATCTGCTCGAGGGTCTGCTCGTGCGCAATGCCTCCCGGGAACCCATTGGGGCGGACTTTCACGCCCAGGCACCCCAGGTCCCGCGCCAACTCGCACCAGCGGCGCGTTTCTTCGATGTTCTTTTCCACCACCGCAGCGTCCGGCGACTGGTATTCGCATGTCGTTCCCAGGCTCACGAGCCGTACGCCGGAATCGGCAAAGCGCTTCTTCACTTCCGCGCGGCGCGAACTGCTGATGGAAGGTTCCACCCCGTGTTTATGCGTGGTGCGCAGTTCTGCCCCTTCAAAGCCCGTTTTCTCGCAATTCTTGATAATGGTCTCGATATCCCAATTGACAGCTAGATTGTAAGTAACCAAGCCGAGATGAAATGGAGGCGGTGTTCCGGCCGCCTCGCTCGGCCCCGGTGGGCGTGGAGCGGCCAAGGCCATGCCGCTTTTCCGCAGCCCCAAAGAGGTCAAGCCCGCAGCCGAAAGGAGGCCTGCCTTCAGAAACTCGCGTCGCATGCTTCCTCGCATTTTCTCCTCCGTAAACTCTGGCAAGACGCTCGTGTTTGTCCTTCTGTCTCGCAGGCCATTTTATGACGATTTTGGATTTTAGATTTTGGATTTTGGATTAGCGTTTCGGGTTTGCCGATTTTAGATTTTGGATTAGCATTTCGGGTTTGCCTCTGTCCATGACAGCGACAAGGCATATTCGTGAATCAAAAATCCAAAATCTAAAATCCAAAATTCCACTATAATGGCTTGGAAAGAGCCCGGAGCACTAAAAATAGTATGATCCTCGTAATCGACAACTACGATTCCTTCACCTACAACTTGGTCCAATATCTGGGAGAATTGGGCGCCCAAATGCGAGTGGTGCGAAACGATCAGACCACTGTGGATGAAATCGAGAAGGAACTGCCCAATGCGATTGTCATCTCGCCCGGGCCGAAAACTCCCAACGAAGCAGGGATCTGCCTGCAGGTGATTGATAAGCTGGCCGGACGTGTACCCATCTTAGGAGTGTGCCTCGGCCATCAAGCCATCGGGCAGGCTTTCGGCGGCAAGGTCATCCGGGCCCCGGAACTGATGCATGGCAAGACCAGCCAGATCCATCACGACGGCAGGACCATCTTCGAAGGCCTGCCCAATCCTTTCGAGGCCACTCGTTACCATTCTCTGATCGTGGAACGCAAGAGCCTGCCCGCCTGCCTCGAAATCTCCGCCACCTCGCCCGACGGCCTTATCATGGGCCTGCGCCACCGGCAAATGAAGGTCGAGGGCGTTCAATTTCATCCCGAATCCATCCTCACCCAATCGGGAAGACAGTTACTCGCAAATTTCCTCAAGATGTAAGGTTGGAACGGACCGTACGTTGTCCGTGGTCCGTTGTCAGTTGCTTACGGCAGAAAGGAAAGTGAAGCTGACCGACTCTCGCTGAGGATGCAGCACGCTCTCAAATGAACCAATGACGCAATGATTCAATGGATCAATGAATCAATGATTCAATGAGTCAATTCCTTCGCTCCTGTTCCGTTGCGTAAAATCCACCAGGTCTTTGAGCGTCTGAAGAGCGGCGCCGGAGTCAATGACTTCTGCGGCCCTCGCGACTCCCTCGGTGAAGCTTTGAGCCTTCCCCGCCACGACAAAACCCGCCGCAGCGTTGGCGAGCACCACATTGCGGTGTGGACCGCGCTCGCCTTCGAGGACGCTTCGCAACAACCGCGCGTTGGTCGCGGCATCCCCGCCACGAAGCTCTGCAAGCGAAGCCCGTGCCAGACCGAACTCCTCCGGTGTCACGTCGCGCGTCCTCACGGCGCCACTCTCGTTCCAGGAGAGACGTGTGGGACCGGATAGAGTGACCTCGTCGATGCCGTCTGAGCCTGTCACGACGAATGCCCGCTCGGTGCCGACCGCACCCAGCGCGCGCGCCATCATCTCGGTTCGTGAAGCGTCGTAAACACCGGCCAACTGAACCGATGCGCGCAGGGGATTGGTAAGCGGGCCCAGCAGGTTGAAAACGGATTTTGTTTTCAGGGTTCGCCGCGCGTTCATCACGTGCTTCATGGCCAGGTGCAGGCTTGGGGCGAAGAGAAAAACCATCCCCACTTCTTCCAGGCACGCGGGGATGCGCGCGTGCGGCAGATCGATGGCAACCCCGAGAGATTCCAGCACATCCGCGCTGCCGCAGCGGCTGGAAATGGAGCGGTTCCCGTGTTTCGCTACGCGGATTCCGCCGCCCGCAGCCACCAGCGCCGCCGCCGTGGACACGTTGAAGGTGCCGTGGCCGTCGCCGCCCGTTCCGCAGGTGTCCAGCAGGGGCTCTCCACTCCGCCATGCTTCCAGATCGACTCCCGCCTGCCGCAACCCTTCACTGGCGTGGGCGCGCATGACCTCCGCGAACCCGACCAATTCCTCCGGCTGCTCGCCCTTGTCCCGCAAAGCCGCAAGGAAGGCCACGATCTCCGCGTCCGGTACGGAGCCCGATAACAACTGCTCCATCACCGCCCGCGCTTCTGCACGGCTGAGGTGCTGCCGCTGCCCGGTTTTTTGGATGGCCTCGCGGATTTGCATGCTTGCTGCTTTCCGTGCTCCCTTGTCCCGCCCTGGCGGGTCAATACCCAAGCTTCATCCTCTATCCCAAATGGAAATAGAAAGTTCTCGCCAACAGTGCGCAGCCGGAGTCACATGATGCTCGTTGCAATTAAGCGGCGCCTTTTCTATACTGCCAGATTACAGAGTAATTGCAATCCCACACTGTCGGAAGCGGGTTTTGTCAGGACATACCGCCTCGCCGAAAGGTGTCAGAGCTTATTCAGCAACTGGCCCGCCGTGGCGGGACAACTGACCACTTCTACAATGAAGATTCACGAATACCAGGCCAAGCAAACACTTGCGAAGTTCGGAGTCGCCACCCCGCGCGGCGAAGTCGCCTACCGCCCCGAAGAAGCACGTGCCGTGGCGGAGCGCCTGGGCGGCGCCGTCGTGGTGAAGGCGCAGATTCATGCCGGAGGCCGTGGCAAAGCCGGCGGTGTGAAGCTGGCCCGCAGCGCGAATGAAGCCGAGCGCATTGCGAACGAGATGCTCGGAAAGAAGCTGGTCACGATCCAGACGGGGCCTGAGGGACGCGTGGTGAAGCGGGTTCTGATTGAGGAAGGTCTGGAGGTGGCGCGCGAGCTTTACCTTGGCTTGGTGATTGACCGCACCAGTGCGCGCCCCGTGTTCATGGCCTCGAGTGAGGGCGGTGTGGAAATCGAAGTGGTGGCCGCCGAGCACCCGGAGAAGATTTTGAAGGAGTTCATTGATCCTGCTCTCGGCCTGCAGCCTTTCCAGGCGCGAAAGCTGGCCTTCGGACTTGAACTGGACGCGAAACTGGTGAATGAGGCGGTGCGCTTCTTTTCCAGCCTCTACCAGGCAATGCTCGCCACCGACGCTTCACTGGTGGAGATCAATCCTTTCGTACTGACGCGCGACGGCCGCTTGCTGGCGCTGGACGCCAAGATGAACTTCGATGATAACGCCCTTTACCGCCACAAGGACATCCGCGAGCTGCGCGATCTGGATGAGGAAGACCCGCTCGAGGTGAAAGCCTCGAGTTACAGCTTGAACTACATCCGCCTGGACGGCAACGTGGGCTGCATGGTGAACGGCGCAGGCCTCGCTATGGCTACCATGGACATCATCCAGTACGCCGGTGGACGCCCGGCCAATTTCCTGGATGTGGGTGGCGGCGCCAACGAAGAACAGGTTCGCCGGGGTTTCGAGATTATCCTGAGCGATGCCAACGTCCGTGCCGTGCTCATCAACATCTTCGGCGGCATCATGCGCTGCGATATCGTCGCGAGCGGCGTGGTGGCGGCGGTGAAAAGCCTGGGCATCAAAACGCCAGTGGTCATTCGCCTGGAAGGCACCAACGTCGAGCTGGGGCAAAAGATTTTGCGCGACTCCGGATTGAACTTTACCGTCGCCAGCGGTATGAAGGATGCGGCGGAAAAGGTTGTCGCGCTGGCGGGCGAATAGCGATGCTCGACAACGAAACATCCCGCAGGCTGGTATTGCAGTTCTTGGCTGTACACGCCTCATTCGGTCGAGGGGTCAACGACCAGGTCCAGGATATAGAGAGATGGGTCGCGAGCCAAGCGGGGGCCCTGACTCCTCAAGATGAGTCCAGACTTCATGAGGTAATCTGGGACCTGATTGTCCAGAGGGTAATCACCGTCGAGTCGAAGGGTTCTTACCACTGGGCTTTCTTGCGTCTAACGGAGTTCGGCAAGGAAGTGGTAAAGGAGCAGCGCTGGTCACCGTACGACCCAGATGGTTACGTCAGAGAGCTGTGCAAGCAAGCGCCTAAGCTGGCTTCCCTTTGTCAGATGTACGCGGAGGAGGCCTTGCAGTGCTTCCGGAGTGGTTGCCACCTTGCCGCCGTTGTAATGCTCGGAGCAGCTTCAGAAGGGATAGTAAGCGAGTTGTTTCGCCGCTTCGTCGCGGCCCTTAAGGCCGGCGGCGTTCCGGAGGCCACCAGCGTGGAGGGCAAGATCGAGAAGGAGCAATCCGTTTACCGCAAGTATGAGGTCTTCAGGAAACACTTCGATTCGCTCGTCAAGCCGAAGCTGCCTTCGGAACTCGGCGATGACCTCAACCTCCAGTTCGACGGAGTCTTCAATCTCATTCGGTACTACCGCAACGACGCTGGGCATCCTACGGGCACGCGCATCGAGCGCATGAGCGCCTACACGAGCCTCGTGTTGTTTGTACCTTACTGTAAGCGGGTCGAGGATCTTGCGAACTGGTTGGACGCCAACTCTGGAAGCTTAAACACATGAGCGTGCTCGCAGACGAAGACACACGCTTGCTCGTGCAAGGTATCACCGGACGCGAAGGCACATTCCACACGCAGCAAGCCATTGCTTACGGCACCAAGGTGGTGGCTGGCGTGACGCCGGGCAAGGGCGGCAGCACGGTTGATGGCGTGCCGGTGTTCAACACCGTCCACGAAGCGAAGGAGGAGACTGGCGCCAACGCTTCTGTGATCTTCGTGCCATCCGCATTCGCAGCGGATGCAATCCTGGAAGCTGCTGATGCCGGGTTGCCGCTGGTGGTTTGTATCACGGAAGGCATCCCCACGCTCGACATGGCGCGCGTGATGCGCTATCTCTCGGGAACCAAGACCCGGCTGATCGGGCCCAACTGCCCTGGAATTATCTCTCCGGGAAAATGTAAGATTGGCATCATGCCGGGACACATCCACCGGCAAGGAGACGTAGGTGTGGTTTCCCGAAGCGGGACCCTGACGTATGAGGCGGTGGGCCAGCTTTCCGCTCTTGGCATCGGCCAGTCCACTTGCATCGGCATCGGCGGCGACCCTATTATCGGGACCACGTTCGTGGATGTCCTGCGGCTCTTCAACGAAGATCCCGACACTCACGGAATTGTCATGATCGGCGAGATCGGCGGCACGGCCGAGGAGGAAGCCGCCGCGTTCATCAAGGCGAACGTCAAGAAACCCGTGGTGGGATTCATCGCCGGCCGCACCGCACCGCCGGGTCGTCGAATGGGCCACGCCGGGGCCATCATTTCGGGCGGCAAAGGCACTGCTGTAGACAAGATCGCTGCACTCCAGGCAGCCGGAATCGCGGTTGCGGAGAGCCCGGCGCTGATCGGCGAAACTTTGAGGAAAAGTCTGAAGGGTAAAGGATAAAGGGTAAAGGGTAAAGGCTAGAGAAGACCGAGGGGTGAGGGTCGAAGCTTGGGTGGTCATTGATCTGGCACTTGATTCATCCTTTATACTTTACCCTTTACCCTTTACACCTCACCCTTTACACTTTAAGGAGAGTATGGCAACCGAGCGCACTTTGACGATCATTAAGCCTGACGCTGTTGAAGCGGGACACATCGGTGACATTATCAAAATGTTCGAGGCCAATGAGTTCAAGATCGTCGCCGCGCGCCTCGTGAGCCTTTCCAAGAAAGAAGCTGAGGGTTTTTACGCCGTGCATCGCGGCAAGCCGTTTTTCGAGAGTCTCACTGCGTTCATGAGCTCCGGTCGCGCGCTGGTGATGGTATTGGAAGGCGAAAACGCAATCTCCCGCCTGCGTGAGGTCATGGGCGCCACCAACCCCGCCAACGCCGCCCCCGGGACTGTCCGCAAGCTCTACGCCACCGACATCGAGCGCAACGCCGTCCACGGTTCGGACGCCCCCGAGACCGCCGCTTACGAAATCGGCTATTTCTTCCCTGCCGTGGACTTGGTTGGCTGAGCCCGGCAGACCTCCAAACCTGAGCCACAGGACCCGTGTCATTCTGAGTCCGCCATTCTTACTGGCGGACGAAGAATCCCCGCAGTTGCGTTGAACGGCCAGTCCGTCAGTTGACGGATGAATGTTCCACGCGAACTGCGGAGATCCTTCGTCGTCCGCCAATAAGAAAGGCGTCCCGCCGCGGCGGAATCAGGATGACATGCCTGGGGTGTGCGCCGTGTCTGCGCAACTCCAACTTCCGAGTTCGGGTCGAGGGCCGGAGCCATCCCAGCGACACTGCCTTTTGGACAACGCACCAGTTTCAAGTACAATATTCATATGATTCCTTCGCAGCTTGGCAAGTTTCTGGTCGTCGCCGGGGTGCTGCTGGTTGCTTTTGGCCTACTGCTGATGGCAGGCGCGAAGTTCTCCTTTTTGGGTCTGGGAAGGCTGCCGGGCGACATCGTCTACAAAGGCAAGAACGTGAAGTTCTACTTCCCGGTGGTCACGTGTCTGGTTTTGAGCGTAGTGTTGACGCTGGTGTTTTGGTTTATATCGTTCTTTACCAAGAAATAGGTGGAGAGTTTTCAGTTGTCAGTTTTCAGTTATCAGTCAAATGCAGGCACGGGCGCGCACCTCTCAAACGAGAATCGAGGGAGGATAACTGGATTCTGACTCCTGACTTCTGACTCCTGACTTCTCATGAGCCAAGCCTTCCTCAGTTTCGGCCCCACAAAGAAGATCTTCAGCGTCTCCGAGCTGAGCCAGGGAATCAAGAACCTGTTAGAGCGGGAATACCCGGACGTATGGGTGACCGGTGAAGTCTCCAACTTCCGCGCCGCCGCCTCCGGCCATCTCTATTTCACCCTTAAAGATGCCACCGCCCAACTCCGCGCCGTCTGCTTTCGCAACCAGGCGCGATACCTGAAATTCAAACCTCAGGACGGTATTTCGGTGATCGCGCGCGGCCACCTGAGCGTTTACGAGGCGCGGGGCGAGTATCAGCTTTACGTTGAATATCTGGAGCCTGCCGGCCTGGGCGCGCTTCAACTTGCCTTCGAACAGCTCAAGCAGAAGCTCGCCGCTGAGGGTCTGTTCGATATCGCCCGCAAGAAACCTCTTCCGCTGCTCCCGCGGGCCATCGGTGTGGTCACGTCGCCCACCGGCGCCGTGATCCGCGACATCCTCCGCATCCTTCGTCGCCGCTTCCGCAATATGAACGTACTGATTTACCCCGTCAAAGTGCAGGGCGAAGGCGCGGCAGGGGAGATCGTTGAGGGTGTCGAGCACTTTAACCGCGAGCAGAACGTTGATGTGGTGATTGTGGCGCGCGGTGGAGGCTCGCTCGAAGACCTCTGGGCTTTCAACGAAGAAGTGGTGGCGCGGGCCATTGCCGCCTCCGGGATTCCGGTGATATCCGCCGTGGGCCACGAAACGGATTTCACCATCGCGGATTTTGTTGCCGACCTTCGCGCGCCTACTCCTTCCGCCGCCGCCGAGCTTGTGGTGCACCGCAAGCAGGACTATCTCACCGAGCTTGAGAACCGCGCCCGCCGCATGACCCAGATCGTCCGGCTGCAAATCTCGGAGGCTCGGCAACGGCTGACGGAATTGCGCATGCACCACGCTTTCCAGACGCTGGCCACCAGGCTGGCCGAAAGAGCCCAGCGCGTGGATGACGCCGTCGCTTCTCTGGAGCGCTCGATGCGCTCCCGGTTGAATAGGGCGAGGCAGGAGTGGCTGCGGGCTTCGGCGGGAGTAGTCCGATACGACTTCCGGCGGCTGCTGGGTTTGAAGCGCGCCGCGCTCGACGACCGGCTGGGGCGATTTGATGCCGCGCTCCGTCGCTTCCTGACGGAGAGACATAACCGCCTGGCACAGGTGGAAGCTATTTTGAAGGAGCGCAACCCGCTGACCATCCTTCAGCGGGGATACTCCATCACCCGCGACGCCGCCGGCAAGATCGTTCGTGACGCTGAGGCAGTCGTACTCGGCAGCGATATTTCGGTGCGCCTGGCGCGAGGAGAACTTGCCGCCACCATCAAAGATAGGAAGCTGTAGCCCACGACCGCGGTGCGCTACTCATACCGGAGGGCCGCGATGGGATCGAGGCGCGCAGCCTTCAAGGCCGGCCAGAGGCCGAAAAACAGGCCGACGCTTGTCGCGACGACGAAACCCGCCACGACGGACCAGAGTGGGACGGTTGAAGGCAGGCTGGGCACAAAAACTCGGATGAGAAAGCTCAGCAACCAGCCCACGGCGATTCCCATGAGGCCGCCGGAGCCGGTGAGCACAATGGCTTCAAGCAGGAACTGCCAAACGATGTCGCGCCGGCGCGCGCCTATAGCCTTGCGCACACCAATCTCCCGCGTGCGCTCCGTGACCGAGACCAGCATGATATTCATCACACCGATGCCACCGACCAGCAGACCAATGGAAGAGATCACCACCATGACGAGCGCCACTGTACCGATAATTCCGCGAAACTCGGTGATGAGGGACTCCGCCGTCGCGATCCCGAAGTTGTCGGGCTCCGAAGGCTTCACGTGCCGGCGACGACGAAGCAAGCCGCGGACTTCGTCCTCCGCCTCCGCCATCCTTCCGCGGTACGCCAGAACGCTGAGGAAGTGGTCTTTAGCATCGGGATAAAGCTTCTTGTAGGTCCAGTACGGTATGAAGATGTCCCGATCATCGGGATTGTCTCCCAGGAATCCCTTGTACTTGTTGAGCGTACCGATGACTTCGAGCGTGTGTCCATCTACCACGATGCCCTTGCCGACCGGGTCCTCGTTCTGGAACAAGCGTTCCACCACGTTGGCGGCGATCACGGTGACGTCGCGGCGGTGAAAGTCGTCAGTCGGCGTGAAGAAGCGACCGTCTGCGAGCGACGAGTTCGACAGAGCCAGATAGTTGGCATCCACGCCCATGAACTGCGCGCCCGACATCTCGTGGCCCTTGTAGCGCGCCGTGGAGGGTGGAAAGCCAAACTCACCCATCTCCCCGAACAGGGCCACCGACACCTCCTCGACGTTCGGGCATTGCTCCTTGATGGCCTTGGCGTCTTCGTAGCTGAGCGGTTTACGTAGCCGCTCCTCGCGGGTGAGGCGGTGCGGCGCGCCCATCTGCAACTTGTAGACCCAGAGAACATTTGTGCCATACTGCTCGGCCATCTGCACCAACTGAGCATCCAGGCCCGCAATGATGGAAGCCACCGCGATCACCGTGGTGGTGCCGATGAGTACGCCCAACACGGTGAGGAACGACCGGAACTTGTGCGTGCGCAGGGTGTCGAGCGCTAACCGCAGGTTTTCGCCGACAGCGTGCCAGTAAGTCGTCATGCTATTTCTCCGCTCGCAGCGCCTGGATGGGATCAAGAGCAGCCGCCCTCATCGCCGGGTAGATCCCGAAGAAGAGCCCGACCAGGGTTGAAAGCGTAATCCCCACAATAACCGCGCTCAGCGGCACGGCGGCGGTGAAGACCAACGCCACCAGCCACGCGATGAGATAGGCAAGGAGCACTCCCATGACTCCCCCGGCGCTGGCTAGCGCCGCGGCCTCAAACACGAACTGCCAGAGGATGTCGCGGCGCCGCGCCCCCACCGATTTGCGAATCCCTATCTCGTGCGTGCGCTCGGTGACTGTAGCCAGCATGATGTTCATGATCACAATGCCGCCCACCACCATGAACACAGCCACCACGCCGATGGTGACGGCAAAGATGCTGCCGGTAAGGTTCTTCCAGGCGCTCATCAGCGTTTCGGAGGCGTTGATGCCAAAGGTGTCGGCTTCGTCGTAGGGCACGTGGCGGCGCGCCCGCATGAGGACACGAACTTCGTCTTCGAGCTCCATCATGTGTTTGGAGTCGGGCGCCTTGACAAAAACAAAGAGCTCCAGGTGCGGCATGTAGAGGTTCCGGAAAGTGCCGAGCGGAATAAAGACGAAGTTATCTTGGCTCACGCCGAAAGTGGAGCCCACCTTCTCCGCCACGCCGACAATGCGGAAGCTCTGTCCCCCCACCAGCAGTTCCTTGTCAATCGGATCGACCTGCGGAAAGAGCTTGTCCACGATGTCCTGGCCGATAAAACAGACCCGCTCGTTGTGGCGGTAGTCCTGGTCTGTAAGGTAGCGGCCATACCGCACCTTTTCCCGGCCGATGTCCACGTGGCTGGGGGTGATTCCGAACAGACTCACTTCATCAATCGAGTGACCCCTGTACCGCGCCTCTGGGCCGGGCTGCAACTGTGCGATGGCGCTGATCGCCTCGTAGCCGACCAGCGTGTCCTCTAGATACTCATAGTCTTCGATACGGATGGGCCTGTTGCGCCGCAGCGCTTTCAAATACTCGTCGAACCCCTGTGCCCACATGAACTGATGAAGCACGAAGGTGTTCGTGCCGAGATTGGCGATCTTGGTCGCAATGTAGACGTTCATGCCGTTCACCACTGACATCACGACAATCAGCGTGGTGGTGGCGATGACGACCCCCAGCAGGGTGAGGAAAGATCGCAGCTTGTGGCTGCGGAGTTCTCCAAGGGCGTTCCAGAAAGCTTCGCGAACCGGGACCCAGAAACCAGTCTGCTGCCGGAGCTTTGCTCGCGACTTAGCGATGGCAGTTCGGGCTTGACTGAAAACGGCCATGTTGGCTACTTCCTGCTCGTGACGGAGCGTCAGTATGGGCGGATGGGCGCTCTGCCGTGGCGGCTCCTGACTTCCTCCAAACAGCTCTTACGAAGCATCTGCTGGAATAGTTCGGCTTGCCCCCAACCCTCTGAGCAATCAAGGACCTCCAGGAGTTCGCGTAAAGACGTACTATTAATCCCATTTTGTAGCACGAAACGGTGGGAATAACAAGCTGGAGTTACCCCAGGTAGTGTCCTAAATGTGTGTTGATGGGTCAAAACCATCCCTTGGCCCCCAGTACCCTGCCCCTGTCAGTTAACCCCTGGCGCCCGACACCTGACGCCTGCACTTTGCTCTTGACATGAGGCCGGAATCGGTATAGCCTACTAAAGTGGCCGAGTGGAGTAGCATGCCGGGGAGCGGGGGAAGGGGTTCCGAGAGGGGCAGGACGGTAGGGAAAATGGGCAGAAGACAGGAAAAGATACTAAATAGAGGGAACGAACCTAAGAATGTATTGAAAACAAAAGGGTTAGCGCTTCCATGAGCTCAAAAACGAACTGTTTTTCAATGCCAAAAACACCAATCAAAGCGAAAAATAGGAGGAAAAATGCACGCTTGGGAGACTGGAAAATGGAAACTGGCAACACAGATTTGGGACACTACCTTACCCGAGTCCGAATTGACAGTTCGCCCTTGCTGTCCTACGCTCTCTGTGTCCCGGTCACATGGAGGTCAGTTCCCGTGAACAAGAAAAATCTTGCGAGCCTCGCGGTTTTGGCCATGGCTTGCTTGCTGGTCTGCGCGCCACGGATTTATAACGCGGCGCGAAAGGCTGAAGGCTTAGGCATGCCGAATCACCCGGCCATGCATCGAGCTTCCAACGCCTCAATGGGCCCGATAGGATTGTTCGAGAGTCATGCTGACATTGGCTCCGTTCTTCATCCCGGCGCGGTTGAATACGACGCAACGAAAAAGAGTTACACGGTAACCGGGAGTGGAGAGAACATGTGGTTCAAGGAAGACGCTTTCCACTTCGTGTGGAAAAAGGTTTCGGGCGACCGCGTCAGCCTCGCAGCCAACATCAGCTTCATGGACTGGGGCGGAAATCCGCATCGAAAAGCGGTTTTGATGATCCGCCAAAGCCTGGATGCAGACTCCGCTTACGTTGACGTCGCCTTGCACGGCAACGGTCTGACCTCGCTCCAATACCGCGACGACAAAGGAATTGCGACGCATGAGATCGAATCGAACATTCCCGCTCCCAAACGGGTGCGTCTCGAAACGAAAGGTCAATTCGCCTATCTACTGCTCTCGGCCGGCGGCGAGGCGCTCCACTTGGCCGGCGCCTCGATTCGAGTTCCGTTCGTGGCGCCCTTCTATGTGGGCATCGGTGTGTGCTCGCACGATAAAAACGCGATCGAGAAGGCTGTGTTCTCCGATGTAGAACTCGAGGCGCAGCCGACCGGCGCGGCCGCCGCGCCTGCCCTTTACAGCACGCTCGAAACAGTGGCCATCGCCTCGACGGACCGGCGCGTGGCCTACGTCACGGTGGGGCGCATCGAAGCTCCCAATTGGACACCCGACGGGCGCCAGTTGATTTTCAATAGCGACGGGCGCCTCTATCGAGTGGCTGTCACCGGAGGTGGGGCGGAAATCATCGACACCGGGTTTGCAACGCGCTGTAACAACGACCACGGCATTTCGCCCGACGGCTCATGGCTCGCGATCAGCGACAGCTCACAAGAGAAGGGCGCTTCCGTCATTTATGTCTTGCCGCTTGCCGGAGGCACGCCCCGTCGCCTCACCCAGCAGTCGCCCTCTTACTGGCACGGCTGCTCGCCAGACGGGAAGACTCTCTGCTTTTGCGGCGAGCGGAATGGCGCGTTCGACGTCTACACGATTCCCGTGGCGGGCGGCGAAGAAATCCAACTGACGCGGGGCGCGGGCCACAACGATGGCCCCGAATATTCTCCCGACGGCAAGTACATCTACTTTAATTCCGATCGCAGCGGCAGCATGCAGATCTGGCGCATGCGTTCCGACGGGTCCGAGCAAGTGCAGGTAACCGCCGACGAATTCAACAATTGGTTCCCGCACATTTCGCCCGATGGAAAGCAGATGGTGTTTCTCACCTATGAAAAAGGCGTTACGGGCCATCCGCCGGATAAAAACGTGATGCTGCGCCTGATGTCGATGAGTGACAGAAATGTCAGCGTGCTTGCCAAACTCCTCGGCGGCCAAGGCACCATCAACGTTCCCTCGTGGTCTCCTGACAGCCGGCAGTTGGCGTTTGTGAGCTACCAGTATTTCTGAGTTGCCTTGATGACCGCGAATTCTTCAGCAGCCTTCTGGTACACTGGAAATGATTTTCTCAAGCGTGTCCCAGCGTTAACTGGAGCGCGCGCCCGCGACCCGGCTATCATAGAAGCGATGAAGCCTACCCTCGTGAAAGGCATTCAAATCGCCCTCTTAACTGCCGTAGCTTGTCTGCCGCTCCATGCGCAAGGCAACTACGAGATTCAGGTCTATGGATACGACACGGTGGCGCCCGGCCGCACTATGGTCGAGTTGCACAGTAACTTCACGTTTGAAGGTTTCAAGACCGTTGACCAGGGTGTTCTTCCGGATGAACATCAAACCCACGAAACGGTTGAGATTACCCAGGGTTGGACGGAATGGTTTGAAACGGGATTGTACATCTTCACGAGCTACGGTCCCCACCAGGGCTACAAGTGGGTTGGTGATCACATCCGTCCCCGGGTTCGCGTTCCGGAGAAGTGGCATTGGCCGGTCGGGGTGAGCCTTTCGACGGAATTGGGCTACCAGCGGCCCATCTTTTCCGCGGATACTTGGACCTGGGAAATTCGCCCCATCGTTGATAAACAGTGGAAGTCTTGGTATCTGGCCTTCAATCCCGCTCTCGAGCGGTCGTTTCACGGGCCCAGTGTTTCTCGAGGCGTCGAGTTTTCTCCGAACTTCAAGGCCGCTTATTCGCTGACGCGAAAACTCAGCGCGGGTTTGGAATACTACGGAGCGCTTGGACCGGTTACAGGTTTTGACCCGTTGTATTTGCAGCAACAACAGATCATACCCACCATCGACTATGATTTCGGTCCGAACTGGGAATTCAACCTCGGCGTGGGCATGGGCGTAACGCGCAGCACCGATCATCTGCTGGTCAAGATGATCATCGGCCGGCGCTTCCGGTTCATCACGCCGCGCCTTCCCCACGTCTTGAAACCGAATCCGGCAGGCGGGGAGGGGTGATTGCCGCCGTTATTGAGTTTCGCGAGTAGGGCAGCGCTTCTGTCACTGATCCTCCTCCCCGCCTCCGTGCCCCCGGAAAGCGTTCAACCCAAATCAGCGGATTTCCCAGTTCCTTTAGGTCTCCCGCCCGTTCCCTGGCCGGAAGACAATCCTTACTCTCCCGCGCGCGCCGAGCTCGGCAAGCTTCTGTTTTTCGATGGCCGTCTCTCGGCCAATGGCGTGGTGTCTTGCGCCTTCTGTCATGAGCCGGCGCATGCCTTCGCAGCCAGCACGGCACTTTCAAGGGGCGTGAATGGAAAGTTGGGAGCGCGCCATGCACCTACGCTCGTCAATCGCGCTTGGGGCAAATCGCAATTCTGGGATGGGCGGGCGGCCACGCTGGAGTCACAAGTTATTGTTCCGATGACCAATCCCGATGAGATGGGCATGACTGCGGACCAAGTAGTCCAACGGCTTCGCGGCATCGAAGGCTACGCTCCACTTTTTGCTGCCGCCTTCGGCGACGGCGCGATCACCTTCGAGCGAATCGCCAAAGCCATTGCGACCTTCGATCGCACCATCCTGTCGGGTAATTCTGCCTACGACCGCTACCTTGCCGGCGACAGGTCCGCGCTGACAAAACAGCAGAAGGAGGGTCTGGATTTCTTCAACAAGAAAGGTGAATGCGCCGAATGCCACTCCGGCCCGAATTTCACCACGGAGAAATTTGCGAACCTGGGAATCGGCATGGATCAAGTCAACCCCGATCTGGGCCGCGAAGCGGTTACGAAAAAGCGCGGCGATTTGGGGAAATTCAAAGTGCCGACTCTGCGCGACCTTGCCCATCGCGCCCCCTACATGCATGACGGCAGCATCAAAACTCTCGGGGAGGTCCTGGATTTATATGGGAAGGGAGGGTTGCCTAACCCCCACCTAGACACTCGCCTCACACCCTTTTATATGGATGAGCAAACCAAGCAGGATCTGCTGGCTTTTCTCGCTGCACTCAACGGAGAAGGCTGGCAGAAAATCACCCCGCCTACCGCGTTCCCCCAACAGACATCACAAATCGGCAAAGACGCTGCAGCGCTTAGCTGGAGTGATTGCTCGAACTGACCCACTACCCCCCCGTTAAATCCCATTCTGGAGCGCGAAATGGACGGAATAACAAGCTGGAGCTGCCCGACCTGTAGGGGAGAGACAGCGGCGGGGCACGGCCAAGATGCTCGTGCCCGATGACGGGGATGCCGCGACGTGGCGATGTAGAATCACCCCTACAAAGACGGCGCATCGCGGTGCGCCTGTGTGCCGGCAAGATGCCGGCGCTACACGGCGATTTGAAATCGCCGCTACAGTTTGTATCCAATCTTACGCAGGAAATCTTTGCGGAATTTGATGTCGGTTTCGGTTTCGATGCCTTTAGTTTTCATGCCGTCGATCACGCCGAGGATACCGCGCCCCTGCTCGGTCTCGGCGATAACGACCTCGACGGGGTTCGCCGTGGCGCAGAAAACCCGGCACACTTCCGGGACGTTCTTGATGGTGTTCAGGATGTTGATAGGAAAGCCGCCGTCCATAAAGATGATGAAGCAATGGCCGCAAGCGAGCGCCAGGGCGTTCTTTTGCGCGAGTTCGATCAGTCGCTGGTCGTTGCCGGAGTAGCGCACTAAGGCAGGGCCGGACGACTCGCAGAACCCAATGCCGAATTTCATTCCGGGAACGGTTTGGACAATAGCCTCGTGCAAGTCCTCGATGGTCTTGATGAAATGCGACTGGCCGAGGATGAAATTCATTTCGGTTGGCTTTTCGATAGTGACGGTTTTAAGTTCCATGTTTGGCTCCATCCACAGATTACACAGATTTTACTCCTCAGACACTTTGAGGACCGCCAGGAAAGCTTCCTGGGGGATATCGACGCGCCCCACGCGCTTCATGCGCTTCTTGCCTTCCTTCTGCTTTTCGAGCAGCTTGCGCTTGCGCGTGATGTCGCCTCCGTAACACTTGGCCAAAACGTTCTTCCGCATGGGCGGGACGTTTTCGCGGGCAATCACCCTTGATCCGATGGAAGCCTGAAGCGCCACTTCGAAGAGCTGGCGTGGAATGAGCTTGCGCATTTTTGCGCACAGGACGCGGCCGCGCGCAAATGCCTGATCGCGGTGGCTGATGAACGAAAGGGCATCCACAGGCTCTCCGGCCACCAGGAAGTCCACCTTCACCAAGTCCGAGTCCCGGAAGCCTGCAAAGTGATAATCGAGCGAGGCATAGCCACGCGAGACGGACTTCAGCCGGTCGTAAAAATCCAGCACGATTTCGTTAAGGGGAAGCTCGTAAGTGAGCAGCACGCGCTTTTGGGAGACGTATTCGAAACCCTTCTGCACGCCTCGCTTCTCTTCCAGCAGTTTCAGGATGCCGCCCAGGTATTCATCCTGGGTGAAGATTCGCGCAAGAATAATGGGTTCTTCAACCTTCTCAATGTCACCCGCAGGCGGAAACTTGGTGGGCGTGTGCACTTCCAGAACCTCACCCGCCTTCAAGGTGACGCGGTAGCGGACGCTTGGGGCGGTGGTGATCAGGTCGAGATTGAATTCGCGCTCCAGGCGCTCTTGGACGATTTCCATGTGCAGCAGCCCGAGGAAACCGCAGCGGAAGCCAAAGCCCAAAGCCTGGGAGTTCTCCGGCTCGTAGAAAAGCGAGGAGTCATTGAGGCGCAGCTTCTCGAGCGCGTCGCGCAGGGGTTCGTAGCCGCTGGCGTCCACAGGATAAAGCCCCGCGAAAACCATGGACTTGATTTCCTCGAAGCCGGGAAAGGGCGCGGCGGCGGGTCGCGTGTCGTCCGTGATGGTATCGCCGATGCGCGTGTCCGAGATGCGCTTGATATTGGCGATGACGAAACCGACTTCTCCCGCCTCGAGGCGTTCCACGCGGACGGGCTTCGGCGTTAGCACACCCAATTCCTCAACCGTGTAGACCTGGTTGTTGGACCAAAGGCGAATCCGCATACCCACCGTCAACGCGCCCTCGAAGATGCGGCTGAGCACCACCACGCCGCGATAGCTATCGAACCAGGAATCGAAGATCAGCGCCCGGAGGGGTTCTTCCGGCGAACCGCGCGGCGCCGGGACGCGCGCCACGATTGCCTCCAGCACCTCTTCCACGCCCATGCCCTGTTTGGCGCTGATCAGCAGTGACTCGCTCGGGTCGAGCGCCAGAGCGTGTTCGATTTGCTGTTTGGTGGCCTCAACGTCCGCGCCCGGAAGGTCGATCTTATTGATGACGGGAATGATCGCCAGGTTGTTGTTCAGGGCAAGCTGGGCATTGGCAAGAGTCTGCGCCTCGACTCCCTGTGAGGCATCGATCACCAGGACTGCGCCCTCGCACGCGGAAAGGCTCCGCGAAACCTCGTAGGAGAAATCGACATGGCCGGGAGTATCGATCAGGTTCAACTGGTACTGGTTCCCATCGCGAGCGCGGTAATGAAGGCGGACGGCGTGCGCCTTGATCGTAATACCCCGCTCGCGCTCGAGGTCCATGGAATCGAGCACCTGGTCGGCCATTTCCCGTTTCGAAAGCGCACCCGTGATTTCCAGCACACGGTCGGCCAGGGTGGACTTGCCGTGGTCAATATGGGCGACAATCGAAAAGTTGCGAACGTAACGTGCGTCCGTAATGTGTAACCCTTTTTATATAACCCTTTGAAAATCTATCAAAAGGGCGATAACCTGTCAAACTTGGACTTGATTCAGTCGCTTAGCATCAGAGAGGCGCAGACATGCCAAAGAACGGCACGTCTGCGCCACCCGTGGAATCTAGGGAGTGGTACCGTTTGACGATTAGGGGTAGAATTTGAGCGTGTAGGAGGTCTTATGGTCGTGCGCATGAGGCGGGACGATTGGACTGATATCGTAGAAGGCAAAACAGGCAATCCGCTTGTTGAGCAGGTCATTTTGGGACTGCTGGTCGAGGCCAAGGCTGGGGGTATGAACGTCCGCGTTGTTGACTTGGACGGCTCGATAATCGGGCGATTGTAATCAAAGTTAAAAACCCGCTTGCTAGGGCGGGCCTTCAGGAAGCGTTGGACACGATCCAAAGACGACTGAGGGGTGTGCCCAGTGGCGTCGTCATTTTTCGTTCTTCACCCCGCAGTTGAAGCCCATCGCTAATAATTGCCGCCCCAAAGTGTTTGACTTCGCCTGCAATTTCATTGCCTCACTGATTTTCGCCATCAGGTCATAGTTTTGCTCGTCCGTCAACGATTTGGTCAGAGCTTGGAATTCAGGGCTTTGTCCCATAGACAGAGCGTCTTTCTCCGCCTCCATCGTGCCGCCGTCCATCGCGCAAAGTTCTGCGTGCAGCTTTATTGCTTCCGGGTGATCCCGGTCAATCTCATACCAAGTCTGGAGCCTTTCCTGGGTGGCTACCTCCATCTTGAGCATTCCGATGACCTTGTCGAACATAACGTCGGCATCCCCGAGCGTCAGAGAGCTCTTCCTGGCTTCTCCCGCTTGCGGTTGCGCTTTTTGTGCCTTTACAGACTGCGGGTGAGCACGGGTAATCCCGTACCAGGTTAAGCTGGCAAAAACCAGAAACAAACCTGCCCCCAGAGCCAATCGTTTCTTCATTGCACAATCCCCTGTGTATGGAATCTGGAAATGCTGACCTAGCGCTATGTTACACCCGGGTCTTACGCTGTCGTAACCCGCTGCCATCATCCATCGGATGTTCTCAAAAGGCAAGCTGTCTGTCCGCAAGTACAAGTTCGGTACAAGCTAAACGTTTCTGAGTGTTCCTAAGTACAACTTTCGGGTGCTGGACGTGCCACAAGTCACTGAAAATACAGAATTTGTTTGCAAATCTAACAAAAGGGCGATAACCTGTCAAACTTGGACTTGATTCAGTAGTGACTCACGTTGAGGTGGCACGGCCATCTTGGCCGTGACCGCGCACGGGCAGGACGCCGGTGTCACTGGAAACTGTGTCACTACCCTTGATTCTATCGGGGCAGCCGTCATTCCCGCTCTCGCGGGAACGACTGCACTGAGCGGCGCTCGAGCATTCTTCCCAGGGGATTGATCATGACTTTCGAGAACTTACTCTACGAAAAGCGCAACGGTATCGGCTACGTGACCGTCAACCGTCCCGAGAAGCTGAACGCCCTGAACCGGAAAACGATGGAAGAGTTGCAGGGATGTTTTGAGGATATCGAAAGGGACGATGAGGTGCGCGCCATCATCCTTACCGGGGCCGGTGAAAGAGCCTTTGTGGGAGGCGCGGATATTAACGAACTGGCGGTTCAGACGCCTGTGGAAGGCAAAGAGATGTCCGTTCGCGGCCAGAAGATTCTGGACTTTATCGAGCACCTGGGCAAGCCGGTGATTGCGGCCATCAACGGATTTGCTCTGGGTGGAGGCTGCGAACTCGCCATGGCGTGCACATTAAGGATCGCTTCCGAGAATGCGCGCCTCGGACAACCGGAAGTAAAGCTGGGACTTATCCCGGGCTATGCCGGAACACAACGCTTGCCGCGCCTGGTAGGCAAAGGACGCGCCCTCGAGATGCTGCTGAGCGGCGACCCCATCAGCGCCTCCGAGGCCTATCGCATGGGGTTGGTAAACCAAGTGGTCCCCGCGCAAGACCTCATTGCCACAGCAGAAAAGCTTGCGCAAAGAATCATGGCCAATGCGCCGCTGGCCGTGAAGTTCGCGCTCGAAGCCGTAAACCACGGCTTGGAAATGCCCGAAGCCGAGGGCCAGTTCCTGGAGGCCACCCTTTTCGGTCTATGCTGTACCACGGCCGACATGAAGGAAGGCACCCGAGCGTTCTTGGAGAAACGACCGGCAAAATTCACCGGCAAGTAGTGCCGCTTCGGCACTCGAAATTCGAAAATCGAAACTCGAAAATCGAAAAACGAAACTCGCGTCGATTTTCGAATTTCGATTTTCGAAGCGAAGCTCACTCGTCACTGCAACATGGGTTCACGCAGAAAATCCCGCGAATTTGCAATGCAGATGCTCTATCAATGGGAGATCTGCGGGTACACTCCCGCCCAGGTGGAGGCGACCTTCTTCGCCAACAATAGGGCGGATGCCAACGTGGAGGGTTTTGCCCGCGACCTCTTCGAAGGCGCAGTAAACGATATTGACCGGCTCGACCGCTTGGTTCGCGAACAAGCTGACAACTGGCGTCTGGAGCGCATGGCAGCCGTTGACCGCAACATCCTCCGCGTGGCTCTGTACGAACTCCTCCGCCACCCGGAAACTCCCGCCGCTGCCGTGATCAACGAGGCGCTAGAGATCGCGGGGCGCTTTTCGGGAGAGGGTTCTGTCGAGTTCGTCAACGGCGTGCTCGATGGCATCCGCAAGACCCTCCCACCGCAGGAACCGCCGTCCAAGTGAGCCTGACCGATACGGCTATAACTGTTTGCGGGAAAACGCTTCTATCTCGATGAGCAAAGCTTTTACCTGCTCGGCGGAGGGGGCCTCGGCATAGAGACGCAGGATGTTCTCGGTACCGGAGGCGCGCACCAGGAGCCATGCGGAGTTACTGAAGCGCATCTTGGCTCCGTCCAGGCCGTCAACGGAAGTCACCTTCATTCCAGCAATGCGTTTGATCTTCTTCTGTCCCACCAGGCGAACAATGCGCTGGGCAACGTCCTTATCAATTTCCAGGTCGACACGCCCGTAAAAGTGGGGACCGAACTCCTGAGTCAGCTCCTGGACCAACTCCCCGAGGGTGCGGTTTCGGTCCGCCATCACCTCCGCCAGGAGCAAGGAGTTCAAGATTCCATCGCGCTCAGGCAAGTGCCCCTTGATAGCGATTCCCCCGCTTTCTTCGCCGCCGATCAGCACGTCGCGGGTGAGCATCAACTCGCAGATGTACTTGAATCCGATGGGCGTGACGTGCAAAGGAAGACCGTATTTCTGGGCGAGCTTGGTCACCATCTCGGTGGTAGAAAACGTTTTCACCACCTCTCCGCGCAGCCCCAGGTCTTCTACCAGGTGCTTGAGCAGGATGGAAAAGATCTTGTGGGAATCAATAAAAGCACCACTGCGGTCCACGGCTCCCAGCCGGTCGGCGTCACCGTCAGTGGCGAACCCGGCATCGTAGCAGCCCTCCAGCACAGCCTGCCGAAGCTGCTCGACGTGAGGTTCAATGGGCTCCGGATTCATGCCTGGGAAAAGCGGGTTGTGCTCTCCGTGGATCTCGCGATAAGAAATTCCTGCCTCGTCAAAAAGCCGGGCCAGGCAGCCGCGAGCGGCCCCATACATCGGGTCGATCACAAACCGCCGGCCCGAGGATCGGATTCGATCGAGATGAACAAAGCTCTTGAGCCGCTCCAGGTAAGGGCCTACCAAATCCACGGTCTGGATGGAGGCCGGGCGCCTTTTCCGTGGATGTGTCCCTGAACGATCCAGGCGGTGAAGATGGATTTCAATCCTTCGCATGATGGAGGAAGCCGCAGAACCTCCATAGGGCGCCTTGAACTTTACCCCATTCCAGCGATAGGGATTGTGGCTGGCCGTGAGCATGATGGCGCCGGCCGTCTGCCGCCCCACCACCGCATAGCTTACTGCGGGCGTGGGCGTGGCGCGGTCAGCCAGGGTCACCGGAATGCCGGCAGCCGCCACCACTTCACTCGCGTGCTTGGCAAACTCTGGGGAAAGAAAGCGAGTGTCGTAACCCACCACGAGGCCCTTTGCCGGGTCACCCTCCTCGCGGACGTACTGCGCGATTGCTTCGGCCACGCGTTGCACGTTCGCAAAGGTAAAATCTTCCGCGATTACACCGCGCCATCCATCGGTGCCGAACTTAATCTTATCCAACATACGCTACAACAGATCGTGTCGACCCAGCCGATCAAGCTCCAGGACTGCTTTTCCAACTTCCTGAGACCGCGCACGTGCGCAAACCAGCAACGCGTCGTCGGTCTCGACGACGATCAGGTCTTGTACCCCAACCGTAACCACATACTTCTTGGGCGAAACCACCATATTGCCGTGCGAATCAAGGCTCAAGCTGGCGCTGGGCCGGACGTTCTTCTCCGAGTCCTGAGTGCCCAGCTCGTACACGACGGCCCAACTACCCACGTCGTTCCATCCGATGTCAGCGGGCAGCGCATAAATATTCGAGATTTTCTCCATGAGCGCGTAGTCAATGGATATCTTCTGGAACTTGGCGTAAAGCTGGCGAAAAGCGCGCGCCCGGACTCCGCCTGCGTCAGCGATTTGCCTCAACTGACTCGCCATTTCTGGCTGGAAGCGCTGCAAGTTCTCAATCAGCGTTGAAGCCTTCCAGATAAACATACCGCCGTTCCAGAGATATCGTCCCGAAGATACGTGACGACGCGCGACAGCCATCGTCGGTTTCTCTTTGAAACTGGCCACGTGAAACACTTCATGCCCCGCCACTTTCCCTTCGCGGCGGCCCAGGCGAATATATCCGAAGCCGGTATCGGGTCGCGTGGGCTTCAGCCCCAGAACCACAGAACGCCCAGCCGTAGAAGCCACTCGGCACGCCGCACCCAGGACCTGCCGAAAAACCACAGGCTTTGCGATGATATGATCGGAGGGCAACACCACCATGAGCCCTTGGGGGTCACGCCGGGCGATTTCATGTGCGGCGACTCCCAGGGTGGGGGCGGTATTCCGCGATGCCGGCTCGCCCACAATCTGATGGGAAGGAATACGCGGCAGAAGCTGGCGAACCTTCCTCAATATCACCTCGCTGGTGAAGATGTAGATGTGGCCCAACGGGATGACAGGCTGGATGCGCGCTACGGTTTGTTCCAGCAACGAGTCCTGGCCGAACAATGTCAACAGTTGTTTTGGGTGTTTGCGGCGGCTAAGGGGCCAAAAACGTGTCCCGCTGCCACCGGCCATGATTACGGCGTAGGTATGTTTGAATACAGAATCTGTAGCCATGCTTATAAATCAAAGACAACTTTCTCTACCTGCTCGGGGGGAACGTTGCGAGCCGCCAGCGGCCGCCTGAAGTCCTCAATGAGGTTAGGGACATAAAACTTCAGGAAGCGGGTTTGCTCTTGGGGAACCAACCTATAGGCTCCCGCCGCGGGGGGTATTATCCACGTCTCTCCGGTCCGATAGCCCAGCCAGCCCGATGTGTTCTCAACGCGCCCCTCACCTTCAAGAACGGAATAAACCTCCACGCGCTGCGGCGAACTCTTGAAGGTGGCCATCTTGCGCAGGAATATCTCCTCGACCGCGAAATAACGGCAAGCCATAATGTACCGCCTTGTGCCGAAGGGCTCCTGAAATTCCCACCGCGGGAGGTGGCAGCGAGGGAGCAAGTCTTCCTGGATAACGTCCAATCCTTTCGCCAAATGGAGAGGGCGGGGTTTCCCGTCCAGTCCGACTCTGCCAAAGTCGTCCAGGCGATAGGTCAGGTCTGAATTCTGCTCGACCTCGAACAGAACCAGCCCTGGGCCTAGCGCATGTACCGTGCCGGGCGGAACGAAGATGGCCTCGTCGGCCTTGGGGTAATGGCGTCGCAGGAGTTCCTTCGACGTTCCATTTTCGAAAGCTGCTTTTAGCGCCTCCTTTGTGACCCCCGGCTTTATAGCCAGAAGGATTTCCGCATTTGTTTCAGCTTGGAGGATATACCACATTTCGCACTTGCCGACATTGCCCGGGTCGTGGACGCGCGCGTACTCATCGTCCGGATGAACCTGGACTGATAGCCAGTCGCTCGTGAAGATGTATTTGGCGAGCAGCGGAAAACGAGTGCCATGCCACGACCGCCCATGGAGTGCGGGCCCGTACTTTTCGGATGCCTCGCCCAGAGTAAGACCTGCTAC
This sequence comes from Terriglobia bacterium, assembly GCA_049514395.1. Classification (GTDB taxonomy): domain Bacteria; phylum Acidobacteriota; class Terriglobia; order UBA7540; family UBA7540; genus CAVROP01. The sequence continues at coordinate 6,118 of JBEKVC010000016.1, read as the reverse complement.
GGGGCCGTTCAGAAACCGGGAAGTATCGTCGATGACCCAGACTTCTCCGATCAATTCGCCAGGTTTCCCCGCGCTCCCTGAGATCTCAGCTTTCCTGGAGGCCGGGGAGTCAGTTTCCTCCGGGGCCGAGTATATGGGTGAGAGATCCTCCCGGCCCCAGATTTTTGGTTTGAAGGCAGTTGAAAGTTGAAGAGGAATGTTCAAAGTGGACATAATTCAGTCAGAACTTGGAGAAGAACGCTGCCATACGTCGTAACCCCTCATTAATATGTTCAAGAGAGGTTGCGTATGAAATGCGGATGTGTTCTTGAGTTCCAAAGGCGGACCCGGGCACTACGGCAACGTGCGCTTCCTCCAATAGCCGCTGCGCCAGCGTGGATGTATCCCCCAATCCGTCTTTCTTCAGGTAATACCCGACATTCGGGTAGGCGTAAAAGGCGCCATGCGGAGGAACGCAACGTATGCCGGGTATAGATTGCAATCCTTCGATGACACGATCCCGGCGCCGCCGGTACTCGGCCAGCATCATTTGCACGGGGGCCTGCGGCCCATGAACTGCTGCCAGCGCAGCCTTCTGGGCGATGGAATTGGGGTTGGAGGTCGAGTGGCTCTGGAGCTTCAGCATGTTTGCCAGAAGTCTTGTCGAACCAAGGGCAAATCCAACTCGCCATCCCGTCATGGCATACGTTTTGGAAAAAGAGTCGACAATCAGCAGGTGCTCCCGCTCTTTCGAGGAACCAAGCGAAAAAGGTTTGCGGCCGTCATACAAGAAATGGGAATAGCATTCGTCGGACAGCAGAAGCAGATTGTGCCGGATCGCCAGCGCCAGGAGTTTTTCCATTTCCCCCGGGGGAACCACTGCGCCGGTGGGGTTGTGCGGAGAGTTGACGACCACGAGCTTGGTCTTCGGAGTGATCAGTTTTTCGACGCCCCTGGCGTGCACCGCAAAATTCTCGCTCTCGAGCGTCTCGAGCAGGACGGGCTTGCCCCCTGCGTATTTGATGATCTCCAGGAAGGTAACCCAGTAGGGGGTAGGCAGGATCACCTCGTCGCCATCGTTCAGGGCAGCGGACATCGCCTCAAAGATGGCCTGCTTCCCTCCCACGGTCACCAGGCACTCCTCGACCGTGTAGTTCGATCCATGGTCCTTCGCGTGCTTCTCCACCAGGGCTTGCCTCAGCTCCCTGATCCCGCCCGTGGCAGTGTACTTGGTGAAATCTTCCTCAATCGCTTGGATGGCAGCTTTCTTGATGTGGTCAGGAGTGGGGAAATCCGGCTCACCGGCGCCAAAGTCCGCCAGCTTCGTATCCCTAACCTTCAGCTTTTCCGCCTTTTGCAGGACGGTGGCGATAGTGGAAACCGAAATCCGTGAAATGCGCTCCGAAAGCTGCACTCCAACCTCCCTTAAACTTTATTCTGAAAAACCTTTTGATGAAGTCGATCCTCGACCAAAGGGGGAACCAAGCCCTTCACTGATCCCCCGTTCTGGAAAATCTCCCTGACCAGGCGTGAACTGAGGTAGGTGTAGGACTCTGCGGGAACCAGGAAGACAGTTTCAAGGCTGGGCTCGAGTTTGCGGTTCATGATCGCCATCTGGAGTTCGTACTCGTAGTCTGTGAATGCGCGTATGCCGCGCAGGATGATCCCCGCCCCTTTTTGCTTGGCGTATTCAACCAGCAGCCCGCCAAACGTGTCCACGGCGACGTTGGGCATTCCCCGCGTGACTTCCTGCAGCATCTCCACGCGCTCCATAACGGTGAAAAGTGGGAGCTTGTCGGGGTTCGTCAAAACCGCAACAATCAAACGCCCAAAGATCCACCGGGCCCGCTCGATGAGATCGAGATGACCGTTGGTGATCGGATCGAAAGACCCGGGATAAATGGCCAGACTTTCAGACATAAGCTGTCTGCTAAACCGCGCCCGCAAGGATTGGACCCGGAAATGAACATTCTAACGTTCACTCTGGAATCTTGCAAACGATAATGTGGTGATGACAGCGATTCCGCATCCGAACGAGGAAGTGCTTGAAGGACCGGATTGGAAATCCCCGGGGATGTCGAAGGGGCAGTTAAGATCTTGGCGAAGGGGCGAGCCCCAAGCGTTCCTCTCCACAGTAGCAAACAAATCGCCGGCCACGCAGGAAGCCGACCAGTGTAAGTCCGCACTCGCGAGCCAACTGGACCGCCAGATCGGAGGCCGCGGAGACCGAGGCCAGCAGTGGAACTCCGGCTACCAGCGATTTTTGAATGATCTCGAAGCCCCCTCGGCCACTCGCCAACAACGCACAGTCCGCTAAAGGAATGCGACCTCGTAGCAAAGCCCAGCCGATGAGCTTATCCACCGCGTTATGCCGCCCCACGTCTTCTTTTACGGCAATCAGCTTTCCGGAGGCTTCGAATAACGCGGCGGCATGTAGCCCTCCGGTTCGGCCAAACAGTACTTGGGCAGACCGGAGAGTTTCGGGAAAACTACAAAGGATTTCGGGATCAAGTCGGAAGCGGGGATTGGGCCGCTTGATCCCTTGCAGGCGACACCCCTCAATAAATGCCTTGCCACATAATCCACAACTGGAGTTTGCGGCGAAATTACGTTGAGTCCGCATCGCATTGAGAGTTTTGCGGTGGTTGAGCTGAACATGAACGGTATTCCGATCGGACCCTGAAGCGTTGCCATACCGGAGGCTGACGATCTCTTTCGCCGAACGGATGATTCCCTCAGTGAAAAGGAAGCCTGCCGCTAGTTCAAAGTCGTCCCCGGGAGTTCGCATGGTCACGCTAAGGGGACGCTTCCCAAGCCGGATTTGCAGTGGCTCCTCACCCACGAGAGAATCCCGTAGACGCCGCACCTTCCTGTCGTTCCATTCCGACACGGTGGAGAAGCTCACCGAACGCGGACCAGGCTCCATTCCTTCGCTCTCCTTTAGTTAACAACCAGGACTTCCATTGTAGGCTTCCCAGCAGCGCCGAGTCTACACCTGCCGCCTTCGCTTGGAACCTTCCACATGAGCTATGCATCCCGGCAGTTCTGGCACCTCAGCAATGAACGCTTGGTCCTGATTGCTCCAATAGAGGACGATTTCATGTTTGTGCAGCGTTGCGGGTCGTCGCAAGGCCTCTCTAAAATGAAGGACTGGCTGATGTTTTTGATGAACCACTAAGACGCAACTTGGCGCTACGCGGAGTGTTTGATTGTCAACTGTTGACTGTGAACTGTTAACTGGTTTTCTGGCGGAGCCATGCACCATATGGTGCATGGCGGAGAGGGTGGGATTCGAACCCACGTGCCCGCTTTTGGCAGGCAAGACGCTTTCGAGGCGCCCCCGTTATGACCGCTTCGGTACCTCTCCGGCAAATTGGAAACTCGAAATTGGAAATTCGAAAATAGCTACGTGCACATATTTTGTAATTTTCGGCGCTGCCTAATACAAGCCAAGAGTCGAAGGTCGACGGTCGAGGTGCTAGGGGCTGGGGACTAGGGGCTGGGGCCTTTTCCTCTGACTCTTGACCCTCGCTCCCCCAGTACCTAGCCCCTAGTCCCCAGTCCCCAGCCCCTGACACCCAGCACCTGTTCTTCTGCGTTGCCGGAAAAAGTCGCGCAGAATCCTTGCGCTTTCTTCGGCCAGCACGCCGGAAACAACCTCAACCTGATGATTTACTTTGGGGTGGTTGAGGACGTCGAGGGCCGACCCACACGCGCCCGCTTTAGGATCCGGCGTTCCGAAAACCAGTCGTCGCAGGCGTGCCTGGATAATCGCGCCGGCGCACATTGCGCACGGTTCAATTGTAACATAGAGGTCGCAGCCTTTCAGTCGATAGTTCCCGAGCTTCTTTGCCGCGCGCCGCAGCGCCAGGACCTCCGCATGGGCTGACGGGTCCGACAGGCCCAGGGGACGATTGTGCGCCCGAGCGATAATCTTCTCGTCGTGAACCACTACGGCGCCCACGGGGACTTCCCCCTCCGAATCGGCCTTTTGTGCTTCCCGAAGTGCGCGCCGCATGAAATTCGCGTCCGCCTGTGGAGAAGTTGAAGGTGACAATCGCCGGCTCATTGGGTTATCGTAGCAACGAAGAATGAAAGTTGAAACTAGAAATCAGAAAGCAGAAATCAGAAACTCGAAGGTGAGGCGCCTAGTTTCTGCTTTCTGCTTTATCTCGAATGTACGTCTCTGTGGTGAGATTCTCAGGTACGAAGTTGAATAAGATAGAAAGGAGATCATACCTTGGTGATTAACCGAAGAGATTTTATACGGAATACTGCCCTAGGCGCTGCAACAATTGTTGGGGGGTCTGGGTTAACGCGCAATCTTTTTGCCAACCCCTACGGCAAACCCATTGGGCTACAGCTCTACACGCTGCGTGATGAACTTCAGAAGGACGTGCCGGGCACGATCAAGAAAGTGGCCGCCATCGGGTACAAAGAAGTCGAGACTTATGACCTCTACGGGATGCCAGCGAGCCAATTCGCAAAACTGCTGAAAGACAACGGCCTTACAGCGCCCAGCGGCCACTACAATCTGAAAGATATAAAGTCCCATTGGGAAAAGTCGATCGCCGAAGCCAGAGATTTGGGTCTTAAGTACATGGTGAATGCCATCCTGGAGCCTGAGGAACGAAAGTCCTTTGACGACTACAAGCGGCTTGTGGACGTGTTCAACAAAGCCGCTGAGCAGACGCACCAGGCCGGCATACGGTTCTGCTACCACAACCATAATTTTGAATTCAAGCAATATGGTGAGACCACTGCTTATGATTACCTTCTCAAGCAATTGGATCCCAACCTCGTGCAGTTCGAAATGGACTGCTTCTGGGTTACGCACGCCGGCCAGGACCCGGTGACTTTCTTCAAGGAACACCCGGGCCGATTCCCGCTGATCCACATCAAGGATTTGAAGGCCGGGATTCCGCCCACAACAGAGTTTGATGTCAGGATGGGATTATTCACCGAGGTGGGGAAGGGGACTATTGACTGGAAGCGCATCTTCGCGGCAGCGCCCCAGGGCGGCATGAAGCACTTCTACGTGGAGCAGGATTTTTGCGAGGTCCCGCCGCTGGAGAGCGTCAAGATCAGCTACGAATACTTGCATAAGCTGACCGTCTAGCAGGATGCTGGAAAACCCGTCTGGCCTGTCATTCCGATCCCGCAGTCGCGGGAGAGGAATCTCGCCCTGATTCTTCCCTCCACCTGTGCCCCTTTTAGGCAGTTTTCCCGCCTGGGCGCAGAGCGAGATTCCTCGCTGCGCTCGGAATGACAGCGAAGGACTCAGGATGACAGATCGGCTATTGGCCCAGGGGGAGAAGTTGCCCTTTCTCCAAGTGGCGCGTCACGGTGGCGTGGCGTGCGGCGCGCGGATCGTGTGTTACCAGGATGATGGTTTTGTTAAAGTCTCGGTTCAATCGGGAGAGTATATCGAGAATCTCTTCGGCAGAGTGCGCATCCAGGTCGCCCGTGGGTTCATCGGCCATGAGCAGCGTGGGGTCGGTAACAATGGCGCGCGCAATCGCCACCCGTTGTTCCTGACCGCCGGAGAGTTGTCGAGGAAAGTGGTGGATGCGCTCTTCCAAACCGACCAGTTTCAAGGCGGCGCTAACATGCTCTCTTCGTGCTTGCGAAGAGAGCTTGGTGAGCAGCAAGGGTAATTCGACGTTCTCGAAGGCAGTAAGAACCGGAATCAGGTTAAAAGTCTGGAACACAAAACCCACGTGCACGTTTCGCCATGCCGCCAACCGGTCCTCGCTCATGTTCGCCACGTCTTCGCCCAGGACGCGCAGTTGCCCCTGGGTGGGGCGATCGATTCCGGCGATAATATTCAGCAGGGTTGTTTTTCCGGAACCCGAGGGGCCCATTAGGCAAAGAAACTCGCCCTCCAAAACGGTCAGATTCACGTCTTCCAGCGCTGCGACCTCGAAAGAATCTCGCCGGAAAATCTTGGAAAGCCCTTTAGTTTCCACAACAGCATTAGACATGGCGCGTCCTTTAGCGGAGTTGTCAGTAGTCAGTAGTCAGAACTGTCCGGTCATTGAGTTTTGATTTCCTTGTAACTTGCTTTCGAGTATGTATTTATCCGCGAAACGAAGCATTTTCGATTTGAATTTGGCCCGTACTTATGGGCATTCTTTCC
>JBEKVC010000015.1:0-34152 GCA_049514395.1 Terriglobia bacterium | reverse complement strand
GGGGAATTATTACCACCGAAAAGGCAAAAATAATTGTTGACACGGTAACTCCTGGGGCCTAGTATGCGTATGTATGCATGAGTATGCAGTTGAGTGAAGGGGGAGTCAGATGCAGCTTGATGTCAGCCAGTTCATTACGGTCGCTGAAATCCTGGCGATCCCTTTAGTTCTCGGAATGGTTTACTGTACTCTGCTCTGGCGGTTTTCGAGGTCGGAATATAAGGAACGCGTGCCGCGCACCGTACCCCTACCGAACTGGAGAGAATGGCAATGACGGCTGAGCAGCACTTGGCTTTGTTGGCGGCGATTATTTGGGGTGCGCGAGAATCTTGTGGAAAAGAGCTTAGCCCGCGCAACGGACTGACCATACCGGAGGCCGTGAAAGTGGCGGAGGCGCTTGTCGCAGAAGTGAAAGCGCGGCATCCGGCCCAAGAGACAATGGTGGGCGGGGGTCGGGATGAGGATGGCCTTGTGGGTAAAGTCGTTGTCCATCGCCGAAGCTGAGCGCTTTTTCCAGGCGGAAATTGAAGCCGCCGACACGCTCGAAGAAGTGGATGCGGCGGTGAGGGCGTGGGTTTTTCGCACCGCTCAGGAGAAATATAATGACAGTCGTTTGCATGGATTGTAAGAAAACGCTCGGCGAGAAGTGTTCGGAATGCGGCGCGGTGGCGATTGAGCTTGGAGACCCCCTGGATAGCGAGCGCCGCATCGTCCAGGTCAGATTCGGCTCCGGCGCGCTGGACGCGGCTTTGTGGATTTGCACCAATCGCGCTTGCCTCACCACTTACTTCCCCGAAGGAGTCGGCGGCGTGAGCCACGGCCTCTGTAACACTTGCTGCCAGTTGCGCTTGATGGGGAAGCATGTGACGGCGGATCCGGTTCACCACCAAGACACCAAGACACCAAGTACTTATCGTTAGGACTTTTCTTTGTGTCTTTGTGCCTTGGTGGTGAATCCTATGCGGAAAGCTCTCATTGACGTTTGTTCTTTCGTAATGCTGAATATCCTATGTTTAGTCTTAGTAGTATACTTGAAAATGTCAGGCGCGGTCGGGTACTTCTGCGGAATCTCGCTTGGCTATCTTTTCGGGCGGATCGTTGATAAGTCGTTGGGGCGATCGGTCCATTGAGCCATCGGGCCATCGAGTCATATGGCCATTCAAAAGCAAGCGACGATGCCGGGGATTTTTCAATGACTCGATGACCCGATCACCCGATGACCCAATCTGCTGAAAACTTACGATTGAAAGGACTTTCCCATGAAACTCGTCCGTTACATCGTTCTAGGCTTTTTCATTCTTGGCATAGCGAGCTTAGTAATATCCAAAGTGACTCAGCGGGCGCAACTGTCGAGCCTCACGGGAGACTTGCTGCCCGCGTCTAAGCAGTGGCAGACGGTGGGGCACAAGGTCCTGATGGATCAATCCTGGGAAATGCAAACGCCTTCTGTGTGGGGCGTTCCGGGCGTGGATGGCGATCCCAACGGCCTTCGCTTGTGGCTCGAAGGCTCATTCGCCAGTTCCGATCCTAATGTCAAAATGATGGTGATGAACAAAGAGAATTGGGGAAAGTGGCAATCCGGCTTCCCGCCGCTGCCGCTTGGCTCCGCAATGCCTGGGGAGACTTTTCACCTTCACGCGGACACGGCGGGCTATTTCTTCGGATTCTTTCCCACGCCGCGCGCCGCTGTCGGAATCCCCACGTCTGCCGGGAGCCTCATTGCCGGTGTGCTCGAAAAATACCAGGAATCGCACCCCGCGCCCATCGCCATGACAGCGCACGTTGAAGTGCTGGTGGAAAGCTTCGCCACCGAATCTCAAGCGGAGGCGGAACGAAGGCTCTTTTCCGCAACGCAGAAGTAGAAAGTGAAAATGACCACCACCAAGGCACCCCTTGGTGGTGAACTTACAACTGACAAGTGATGACTGACAACCGATGACTGTTTCTCCCGACCAACTCGCCTTCATCCGCAAGCACGGCGTCACGCGCTGCCCGCCCGCGCCATCTGTCGGCGTGTTCTCGTGCAAGCACGTTTCCGAGCAGGAGATGATTCGCCGCATGTGCCTGTTGCCCGAGTTGCCTTCTCCCTATCACCGGGATGTGGGCGAGAAAAACGGGAAGCGAAAAGGGAAGAGTAGGTACGAATTGTGAATCGGGCCATCGGCACATTGAGTCATCGGGTCATTGAAAAAATGGCCAGATGACCCGATCACTATATGACCCGATCCGCCAAAAGCTGGAGGGCTAATTCTATGGTTCAAAAACTCGATCCTCGGGGCGTGATCGACCCCACGGACAATGTGTGCTCGGCGCCGGAGTGCGTGGAGAGGGCGTACCAAGAAGCAATTCTAAAGTGTGAATAGTGAATGGTGAATTATGAAAAATAACAAATGCAAACCGATCGTGTTCCGAGTGCATGCCAGCGTCTTCTGGATTCTCTTCCTTACTATTCTCCCAGTCTTTTTCCTGGTGGCGATCTGGAAGTGGACAGGGAACGACCTTTCTCTTGCTGATACGTTCCGGGAGGGCTGGGCGGTTTTTACTGGGCGTGACTGATGACTGGGGACTTCTCCCATGAGACTACTTCTTACGAATGCGCAGGGCGAGGACTTCGAGACTTGGAAATTCCGGGTCACGCAGGAGGCGCGGCGCGAGCCGCAGATCGCGCAGATGAACGCAGATAAAAGCACGGCGGCTGAAAACCGAGCGTTAATCCGATTGACGCCTGTATCTGCGAAATCGGCGTAATCTGCGGTCTATCTTTTCCTGGGCTTCACGTACCGCTCGACCAACTTGCCTAGCACATCGGCCACAAGGTTGCCCGGCCCGCCGCGCAAAATCAGTTGCACGCGAAGCCCGGTGGGGCCATTCCAATCCACCGGTCTGCCGGTAAGCAGCGCCGAGATGTGCTCCATTTCGAGTTGAAGCTGCCACGCGCCGTTTGTCATCTGCGAGCGCGCCGGCTCCGCATGATCTTTCATGTGGCGAAGAAAGCTTGCCGCCTCCGTCAACTCCTGGAACTGCTTTGTCGATCTGCCGGGGATGTCGGTATGGAAGTCTTTGGCGAGACTGTGAAACCCGCGCGTGATGATTTTCTCCGCCCACTCGTCTTTGGTCATGTCCTTGGCCTATTGTAGTGGTTTGAAGATTGGGTCATCTGGTCATCGGGTCATCGAGCCATTGAAAAAATCACCCGATGGCCAGATCACCTGATGGCCAGATCCCTGAAAGCCGCTACGCATTCTCTTTCTCGTTCGGCTCTTCACCCTCCGCTGGCTCTTCGGTGAAGTACGAATGGAACTCCTCGATGAATGCCTTTAGCCGCGGATGCTGGGCGATTTGCCCAAGGATCGGATGCCCTTGTATCATGGTTTCAAGCTCTGCGGGCGTCATGGCGCCGAAATAGGTTGCCGCTTCCGGTGCCGCGAGTTGCAGGAACGAAGCCACGTCGTCGCCAGACGTGCCGCCCTTGAACAGCTCGACCAATCTGAGCCACATCCACGATTCCACGATAACCTGAGCTTGGGCAATTTGCTCAGCTTCGGACCCTGGCGCTGGCGCGGGCGCCGCATTCCCCGCCGACGCGCCTGGCGGCGGTGGAGCAGCGGGCGGGGGGGGCGCTCCCGCTGCGCCGCCAGGCGTTGCACCAGACGCGGCGCGACTGCCGGCGAGAATGGTTCCGGGACGCGCGCTGCCGGCCGCTATTTGCGCCGCTTGCACGGGCGAAGGTCCGCGCGTCTGGATAATCCCTTGCACAACTCGGCTCACAATTCCCTCCACATGCTGCAAAATCTGCGGCGCAGTGTTGGCGAGCGCAACCTTCCAATCGTCTCTGCCCCCGCCCCCGGTGCCTCCGACAGCCGGAATGATTCCCAGGCTTTTCAGTGATTCAAACACTTTGCCTACGCCATCCAGGGGATTATCGTTCCGCTTCGACAGCAGGCCCAGGCGCTCGAACAATTCCAGGTTCTTTATGAAGCCCGAATCGGCATCGGCCTTTGGCGCGGGCGTGTCGATGGTGCGAAGGTCCTTGAGCAGCGCCAACATGCTCGACAACTGAGTCATCGGATCGCTGGCCTGTGGAATCTGCTTTTCCAGCATCTTAACCGTAGCGTCGTTGGCCTTGCCCATCATCTCCATCACTTTCGCTACGGCCTCATCGGGCTTGGTGAGGTTCGCTTTCACGTCGGCCATTTGCTTCTCGACTAACCGAATCAGAAACTCTTCCGTGCTCTGATTGGGCGCGCCTGCGGTGGTGTCGGTTTTCGCCTGGCCGATGATGGTGAACTTGCCGGAGAACAAGCCGCCGTGCTCGCCTTTGGCGTCCCAATTCACCATGCACCAATAAGTTCCGCCGCCAAAGCGCTGCCGGATTTCTTCGATGGTGAACGGCTGGGTAAAGATTTCGAGATAGCCCGAGCCGCGAGGCGGGCGGTTGAATGGACGCCCTTCTTCCCGGTAGTCACCCTTCACGCGGTATAGGTAGGCGGAGACGCGGTGTTCCCAATCGGGCGTGGGAATCGCTTTCAACTTTTCCCAGAAATCCAACTCGCTCAATTCCTGCCGAAGCTCTTCTTTGCGGCTAAACGGTTCCTCGGCCCCAGCCTCTTCTACAGCCGCGCCACTCGCGGGCGCTTCAATCGTTTCTTTCACGATTGTCGTCTTAGTCGTCGGCACGCGCGCGGATGGACCCGCTGCGGGCGCTGGCTTCAGTGTGCTTGCTCGTGGCATGGTTCTCCTGCTTTCATCCGCAGATTACGCAGATTTCGCAGATTTCGTTCTTCTGGTCTGCTTGATTGTTTGCGGTGTTTTCTTGTGATGTTTGCCGAGAAAATGTTGCTGAATCTCCTGCTTAGTTCCGGTTAGAGCTAGGTGATGCTCCAAGCACCTAGCGGCGTAACCGGACTGTCGGATTTTCCCCATATTCGTCAAAGTTGGTACTGTGGACATCCAGTTTGTAACTTTAATCTGCGTCCTCTGCGGCTCAGTTTTCTTTCTTGGCTTCTCCCGCTTTCGGCGCTGGCGGCAGCTGCATCGTCCGCAGTAGTTCCATCTGCGCTTTGATCTGCCGGAAGGCTGTCCACACCTTGACCGCCAAAGGATCGTTGCTCCCAAACCAGATCACCGCCTGGCGCACTGTCTCCACATCTTCGCTCATGTCGATGAAGGCTCCGAGCACTGAGCCAATGAGTTTTTTGATCTCTCGGTCGGTGAGTGACCTTCCTGGCTCAGTAAATGGGTTCAAAGATTCGTCCATAAAGCCTCCTGTAACCTCGTTTTGATACGCTGTCGTGTGGCACTGCCAGGGATTATACGCGCTTGCAGCGATTTGTCAAGAGTTGCGGGTTATATTTTTTGCTCATCCTGCGCCTTTGTCAATCAAATTGCTTGCGTTCGCGGATTATGTCTCTCTAACCTTGTGAACGATGCTGAACGTCCAACAGGTCGGCGCCTGGCAGACGATTCGCGTGCCTCTTTCCGATGGCGACCCCGGCGTTGACGAAACCATTGGCTACATCCGTCAATTAGTGGACGAAGGGCTTTGCGATCCTCGCGTGCGCCGCGTGGCCACAGAGATCATTCGCGGCGCCGGCGTGCTTCCTTACGACGAGTTGGGTGAAGTTCGCGCTATCTTCGAGTGGGCGCGCAACTGGCGCAATGTGCGCTTCTTCAAAGATATGGTGGGCAAAGAGATGTTGCAGCCCGCCTGGTCGATCCTGGAATCCGGCGCGGGCGACTGCGATTGCATCAACGCGATTCTGCTGCCCTCGCTGCTCGGCGCGGTTGGATACGCCACACGCGCCGTCACGATCGCGGCTGACCCTTCCGACCCTGACAACTTCTCGCACATTTATATCGAAGCGCTGGTTGACGACGGCTCGGCAACTGGCGCTTGGATCCCGCTCGACGTGGCCCGGCCCGGCGCAGCTTGGGGCAGGATGCCGGAACACTTTTGGCGCATTCGCCGCTGGCCGTTGATGGAAGCTGCGGAAGTGGCCAGTCAAAACATCGGTAGGGGCGGTTCGCGAACCGCCCCTACATACCTGAATGGCGTTGCAGCTCGCCCGCGTGTGGGAGTTCCGCTTATGAGAATTCGAGTGGGCCGCCTGATGCCGCGTTTTGGCCTTGGCCAGGATGATGGCGGATCGGGCCTAGACATCCTTCCTTCAGGTTCGAGCCAGCCGATTCTTTCCACTCTTGCGCCTGTAACGATGCCGCAGAATTATGCGCCCGTGACCGGCTCGCCTGTGGTGAGCAGCACTGGACCATCGTCCAGCTATGTTTCTTCATCAGGCCCTTCACTCGCGCAACAACTCACGCCCATCCTGCAAGCCGTTCCTGGAATCGAAACGGGCGTGGCAACCATTGTGAGGGCGGCGAACGCGCCGGCTGCTGCCACGCTGCCGGTTGTCCCAGGCGCGCAAAGCGGAACGGCGGTAGCGACGCTTTCCACCGGAGGCTCGAGCCTCTTCACCATCGGTCTGATACTTCTTGCCGCAATTGCGGCAATGAAAATGTTCAAACAGTGAGGCGACACATGGCACGGCTAATGCATTGGCAAGTTACAGTCCCAAGCGCGCGGCGCCCTTCGCCTCGCTTCGGCTTGGGCAGCTACTATCGGCAGAGTGTCCAGACGCGAAGCCCTTTGGGGAACTTGTTTTATAGAATCCCCTTGAGTTTCTACCGCGAAGCGCCATCCCCCATGCCCTATCCTGTGGGCAGTGACCTTTTGGGCGGCGCAATTCTGCCCACTCCTTCCGGATCCAATCTGACAGGCGGCGTTTGCCCGGCAAGGGCTTCCGGGAATCCCTGCCCAATCGCGGTCCGCGGCGCTCCGGGAACCGGGCTTTCGGGCCTCGGAACGTGCCCCGCGCACGCCACAGGCCATGCTTGCCCATTCGCGGGAAGTTCAGGACGGAAATTCAGGGCCCCGCGCTTTGGAATGGGATCGCTGGGCCAACAGTTCGTTGACCCGCCGACCGGCTGGACGGTGAATTCTGTCGGCACCATCAACGACAACACCGGCACTGCGGTTTATACCCAGGACATGACGCCCGCTCCGGGAACTTACGGGCCTTTCACCGTCGATTCAATGGGTAATATCAGCGAAGCCGGCCTGAATATCTGGCTCGCTTCGGGCGGCTTGCAGAGCATTCCTGCTACCACGATCGGCGCGCCCACGCTTCCCGCGCCTGCTAAGGCCGCCGCCCAAACGCCGGCAGCCGCAGTAGCCGCCACTGTGCCGCCCATTGCGGCCGCAAGCGCATCGTTTTTCGCGCCGCCAACAGGATACACAGCAGCGCCGGCCGCAGCCGCGCCGGTTTCCTGGTGGAATCAGACCACCACGCTCTTTGGAACGAAGATCGCGAATTCCAGCCTGGCTGTCGGGGGCGCGGTCATTGCTGCTGTCGCTTTGACTATGGGTAAGAAAAAGGGCCGGTAATTCATTGCGTAGCGCATACCAACCCGTGATGCCACGATTCGGAAGCCGCCCGCCGATTCTGCGGGCGCGCGCGCTTGGGCAATCCGCGTCTGATTATCTCGTGCCCGGGCAAGCCTACACCGTGCAATTGGGGATTGCCGCAACTGGAATTCTTTCCAGCGCTGCAAGCGCCGTGCTTCCCAGCTCGCTTCAGACCGGCGCGATTCAAAGCCTGATTGGCCAGTATGGTCCTTTTTCCGGGGGAACGTTGACCCTTTCGGGAGTCTCCGTCTCCGGCTCAACGGTAACAGTTGTTTTCGTGGCTAACACTGGCGCGGACGTGCTCACGCTGGGCGGCATCGCGGCGGCGGTCGCTGACATGCTGAATAATGTGGCCAGCGGATACTCTTTCACCGTGCTGGGCCTTGGCTCTGGCCTGGGCACTACCACCACCGCAGCTCAGGCTGCACAAACTCCGACGCCGACGTTGTGGAATAGCCTGAAAGCTGTTCTTGGAATGGGGCCAGCGCTTCCCGGAAATCCGCCCCCGACAAACGCCGCGCCCACTTGGATGGTTGTCGCTTTACTAGCTTTCGTCGGATACGCCGCTTACGACAGTTTTTCTTAGGAGGACCTATGGCGCAAAAAGTGAAAATCAGGTTCTACAAGCGCAACCCAAAAGGGAAGCGGGGCGAGCTGGTGATGACCATCGTGGGCACAGGGCGAACGAAGGCTTTGGCCAAAAGCAGTGCCACACGAAATGCGCGCACCTACGTGCGAAGGAACATCATTGCGGGCTTTCACGACGCCACGGGCTTTCACCCGATCCGAGCCAGCGCCGATTATAGCCCTGGACGCGCCGGAGAAAAATTCCGCTCTGGCGGGCATGGACGTTCAAAAGGAAAACAGCGCCGAAGAGTCGCAGGCGGCATAGCGAAACGCGGAGGCGCGCTTTACAGTTCGCATTTCTAACGTAGGGGCACGGCTTGCCGTGCCCTAGTAGGTCTAAATCCTATGGCTGGCTTTCGCACTCAACACATCGCAACGGTCCCCAAGGGCTGGAAGGTAAAGACCGTAACGCACCCTTCTGGCCACGAAGCGCGAATCGCCTTCCCTCCAGGCGCGCGTAAGAAGGGAAGCGGCCGGCTGGTGGAGATCCTTCACCCTAACCGCGAGAAAAATCCCGAGCCCGGCTGCATTGAGATTTACGATCTCGCGGTAGGCCACGCGGGAGTGCCAGAGCCTGGCAGTCCTTCAGCGATCGGGATCTCGAAGGGGATTGGCGAAGTCGCTGGTGCGCCTTTCCAGGTCAGCTCGAATCCCAAGGAGAAAACCAAGACGCGCGAGCAGCTCGAGAAGATGCAGGCCAAGGCCGTGCGGTTTCTCCGTGATGTTGTGGGCGACTCCGACAAGGCCGACGAGATCGACGACATGACCCCGGAAGAGTACGCCGACAAAAAGCGCGTTCACCTGGTCAACAAACGCTCCGTGCGAAAAACGCTCTCCAAGGTGAAAGAGAAAGTGAAGAGAGCGCTCCACATCAACAAGAGCAAAAAGCGATGCAACAAGCGCCCGCGCCGCAACCTTGATGAGATCCCGGAGGTCCAGCGGCTCTATGAAACTTTCCAGGGCCACCCGGCAAAGGTAATGACCGAGCTCGACGAGCCTGACGCCCGCCGCGACGACTTCGCGCACTTGGGCTGGCTGGTTGACTTGGTGATTCAGCCTTACGGTGACGCCCTCGAGGGAATCGCCGATCCCAACGACCTCTCCGATGAAGAAAAAAGTTTGCGCGATTCTTCGCCGGACATGAGCCAGCGCGCCGTTTGGCAGCAGCTTGCAGAGGATTTCGGGGTTGTCTACGTGGTGCTTGACTTCTCCGGTGGCCAGAAGATCCCGGAGACTACCGCATTCAAGAAATACGGTGACGGCGTCATCGTCGCGGGCGCCGCTTCCGGCAACAGCATTTATTTTTTGGGCGGGAATCAGGATGTGAGCGGGTTGCTCGACCGCTTCAAAGTGGACGCGAGCAAGGACCGCGTGGCGCTTGGCGTGCTGGTCGCGCTCACTTATCTTGCCGCGAAGTCGATTCCTGACGAGCCTGAGATCGACAAGAAACCTATCGCCTGGCAACACATCCTTGGCGAAGAAGGCGGCGACCCGCCGCTGGTGTTCTACGACAAGCTGCAAAAGCGCCTCTTCCTGGCAGGCGGGAACTATTCGATCGAGGCGCCGGGTATCACGAATTGAACGGGTAGCGCAGACCTGTCCTTTAGGTCTGCGGCTCTTACAAATGCAGATGCCAAGATTTGGAATGAAAAGTTCGGGGGCCTCACTGCGCATAAACGCGCGGTTTGGACTTGGCCAAGGCCCAACAACGGAAGGCCCCCGATTTACTTCTCGCCGATTCCATCGTCCGCTCGGCCAAGCCACCAATATGCCCACCGCCGTTGTGAGTACAGCCGGGTCTGCGGCTTCTGCGGGCCTAGCCACGGCGGCCATCGTCGGCGGAGCGGGCAGCACGGCGGCGGGCATTGCCGCTGTAGCGATCCCTTTGATCGGAATCGGCGTTGCGGTTGTGGCCATCCTGCTGAAATTCCTCGGCAAGGGCTGTGGAGCGCCTTGCACGGTGACGGCTCAGCTTCACCAGATCGTGGATGCCACCATCGACAACATTATTAGAGTGGCGCAAGCGGGGCTGATTACTGGCCCCGAGGCGCAAACCGCTCTTCAGGGCATGATTAACACCGGCCAACAGATCGAAGATCAAGCTTCTCAGTATCCCCAGCAGGTTGCGAACAGCATCAAGCAATTCGATGCTGACATTCAGAATGGGATCGCGGAGATGGCCGATCTGCCGGCCACGCTCTCACAAGCTTGGTCTCTTAGCGCGGCGCGGGCGCTTTACGTTGGCCACGGAACGGGCTCAGGGGAGTTGCAAGCGTGCGGTCCCGGCACGTGGTACTGCGCTTCGATCAGTCAAGCGGACACGCTTACCGATCAAATTTTGCAAGCCATTATCAGCAACCGGAGCGCGGCAGCCGCGGCGCCGGCAGCAAGCGGGGTTGTCTCGACACTGGAATCCGAAGCGGCGTCCGCTGGGCTGACTTCTCCATCCGGGGGATTGACTGAAATGGGATACCTCGCGATCGCGGCAGTCGCCGTGGGAGGGATTCTACTTTTGCGGGGAACTGGAAGGCCCAATTGACATGGCAATGACAAGCATCCTCGACACGGTAGGCCGGGCATTCGGGATTCAGTCGCCGTCTTTGAGTTTGGAGGAGCGTATCAAGCACCAGCGGAATATCGTGTTGCGCAAAGAGCAGAAGCGCCTTGGCCGGCTGGTGATGGTTATTTTCGATCCCTTGGGAATGCACCGCCCGGTTGTGACGGATCGGAAACTTTTGCCGGCATTCAACGCGCTCGACTGGCAAGGCGACCGCATGTGCCCGGGTCCGTGGCTGGGACTCTCGAGCGACCAGCAAGACTTGGTGCTTTATGGCGAAGATGGCCATTTTCTCGGGGCAGTGCCTCATCCGCCCGACGTCCGTGACACCACCGGACCGGTTGCGGTGGACGTCGAGCAAAGGTATCGGGATCGCACTACCGAAAAGCTGAGGAATTCCAATTTCCTGTTGATCGAGCCGGTGAACGAAATAATTTACAAGCCTTTCGGCATTGGCTCTTGGTCAAAGATCAAGGTGCTCGCCGATCACCACGGAAGGCACATGAGTTTCTTGATCGACCCTGGCGCGCGCGAAGGGCACTTTATCGGCGGGCGCTTCATCATCGGCGCGCATGTGTAAGAAGGCTAGCGCCGAACGGCGCTCGGCCAGGATCACGAAGCAAAGTTTTGAAGGAGGCCGTATGGCGAAAGCTTATGTAGTAGGGAACCCAAGAGGCAAGAAAAAAAAGAAGAGTGGTCCCTCAGCTCAGCACAAGGCCAAAAGACGCAAGCCAAATCCGCTCGAGGCGGTAATCACTGGCGCGGGTCTGAACCCACACCGGAAAAGGAAAAACAAAATGGCAGCGAAAAAAAGGCATCACGCGAAAGCGCGGAGTAGCAACCCGCGACGGCATCACACGGCAAAGAACAGACGGCGGCATAACCGCCGCCACAATCCGCTCCTGCCCGTGCAAGCGAGCAGAATCCCGGCTCTGCTGATTGGCGGAGCTGCGGGCGGTGTGGGCTCGGTCTGGATTCCGAATCTCCTCCTGGCGTCTAGCGACGTGGGGATCTTCGGGTATCTATTGAACGCCATCACGGCGGTTTTGGGCGCTTGGGCGCTTTCCGCCTTGAAGCTCCCCGATGTCGCCCTCGGCTGGCTGATCGGCGGTGGAGTCGCTGTGGTGGGCCGCATCATTGACGATTACACCGGCAAGCAAATCATCCAGTTCTCAGCCCCTATGAGCGGCATGGGCCAATTCTACCGGCAGAACAGGACGGCTCTCCCCACATTCACGGGAACTGACCTGGTGGACCTCCGTGGAACGCCCGTGCAGCAAGCTGTAATGGCGCCCGCGCCTGGCACCGGAGTGGTTGCCGGAGTCCACACGGCAGGCTCTCCCGCAGCCGCCAGGAAAGCCGGAATGGGCTGGGCGCAAATGCGCCGGCGAACGGCGTAATTGGTTTTAGGCAAGATCGTAGGGGCGCTTTGCGAAGCGCCCCTACAGTAAATTCACATTCACCGTCTCCGGCGACAAGCGCCGGAATGAGAGAGGACACCAATGCTAAGAAACTTTCACGAAGTTGACGAATCGGAACTTGGCCGGCCTCACCTCCGGCGCCGCAATCCCGTCTTGCAGGCCAACATGCCCGCAAGCACTCAGGATCCGAGCGGTCTACCGCTGCTGACCCTGGACATCATCCGCCAAAACCTCTACACCTTTTACCAGGTCGAGGTAGCAACCAAGCTCGCCAAGCAGGCGATTTTCTCGGTGGGGCAAAACGGATTCTACACGCCCATCGGTGGAACGCAATTCCAACTGACCGACCTCCACACCAACCTGCTCACCGGCGCTTCTGGCGGGCTGGCGAATCCGCAGCGCTTCATGTGCCGTGGTCTCGCACGGTACGTCCGCGAAGACATCAATCCTGATGACTTGGTGTACTGGAATTTCTCCACCTTCGTCCAATTGCAGATTGGCGACACCAAGAAGCCCTATTTCGAGGGCCAACTGATCCAGATCCCGCAACCCTCTGCCGCTTTCGTTCAGTACGCACCTGCGAATACGTATTCCACGGGCGCGGGGAGTACGACTGGATGGCCGGTCAACGACAATTACTACCCGTTGTTGGCCGATGGCTTGATTGACCCCACCACCAATCAGTTCATCCAGGATGCCGGAATCACGATCGACCAGGGCCAGTTCTTCGCCCTGATACTCGATCCGACGCTGACTAGCGGGGCTTTCCCGATCTATACCACGCTTGGCTCAGACGCGCATGGGCTTGGGATCAACGCCTACTTCCACCTGGTTGGTGTTCTCGGCCGTTCCGCGCAGTAAGGGTTTCCCGCTGGGGTGGTTTCATTCGCGTAGGGGCACGGCGCACCGTGCCCCCACAATTGGCGACGAAGAGAGGTTCTTATGAGCAATGGGAGTAGTACGCAAACTTGCCCTGCCTGCCAGGGCGAGGGAGCAGTGGGAAGTTTGACGACTGGCCGGACAATCACTTGCCCGGTCTGCAACGGCCAAGGCGCGGTCTCGCAAGAGAACACTTTCCCGGCGCCATTCCATTACGTGTTCGGCGGCACAGCAGGGTCTTTCGCCGTGCCCAGCGGCGGCCAGGTTGGCTTTCCCAAGCAACTCGCCAACGAATGGGAATGGGAGCTGATCTTTATGATGGGCAGAGCAGACTTCCCCGATGGGATCGCCTTGCTCCTCGAGGACGTGGGCAGTCAATTCAAGTTCTCGGATTATCCGGTTGCGTTTGCGAACTTCTGCGGCAACGCGCAGTTGCCCTTCCCTGAAGGGCTCGAGCCTTACCGCTTTGGCAAGAAAACCAACCTGACGATCACTGCCTATGACATCGGGACCATCCTTCAGCCGGCTCTCGTGATTGGAACTGGCGACGGCGTTACCAAGACATTCGCTGGAGTGCTTGCTCGGAACGGGCAATCGCAAGGCGGACCTGTGCTTCCTGGGTCGGTGGGTGTAACGGACCCCCCAGGAGTCATCGTTGGCTCAGATTCAGCCAAAAATGGGGCTATCGCCACCGTCCCGCCTGGCGTCGGAATCATCGGCACGATGAATTATCAGACGGGCGCGATTTCGGTAACCTACGCCGCTGCCCCGGCTGTCGGAGACCTCATCACGGTCGCTTGGACCTCGGGCGTGGCACTCAACAACGTCGAGATCGACATGTGGGGCCATGCGCTGCTGACCGCTGTGGGCACCGGCGCAATCGCCCCAGCGCTCGGCTCGTAAGAGGCAGCCGCAGATTAACGCAGATGAACGCAGATCAAAAGACAAGGCCGGTTCTTGGCTTTTAGCTTTGGCTCTTTGATCTGCGAGAATCTGCGCCATCTGCGGTTCTGAGAAGGAGAGTTATGGACTACGATAAAATCATTGCAGAGCTTCAAGCGCATTTCAACGGGACCTTGGAGATTCAAAAGAGAAGCGGTCCGGTGCAGGCGATGGGCAGCGGAGCAACCGCCGCGCTCCTCCAGATCGCGATTCAGCTTGCCGTGTTCAACAAGAATTTCGAGGCTTATGTGAGCAGTCTCGCGCCGACGCCTTCACCAGGTCCAGCGCCTGCACCGGCCCCAGCTCCCGCGCCTGCTCCAGCCCCGGCAGCTCTCAAACCGGCAGCGTCGGCAGCAAAGCCCGCGGCTACTCCAGCGCCGGCAAAGTAGAGGCGGCTTTACGCCGCCACCTATGAACCGAGGATGAAATGGGAAGCCCTTTCGCACAGCCCTCTGACGCGCCTCCGCCAAGGAACCGTCTTGGCCTTTGGCTCAGCTACCGCAAGCTGATTACGAAACCCTACGTTCCCAGCCGCGCCGATCGCGAGCGCTTGCGTGGCTCAAGGTTTTATCAGGCGGTCATCAACTGGTCTCTGGATCCGGAACAGACGGATTCTTTCTTCACCGTCACGCCGGGCTATTTCGGCGTGTGGGGTTTTGTCGGATCGAGTCAACAGCCGGAAGGCGTGCAAGTCTCGCTTTACGACCCGGAGCGCAAGCGCCAGCTTACCGAAAGCCCGCTAGTGTTTGACAACTTCGCCGGCACGGCCCAGCATCCCTTTATTTTCGCCAGCGCCGGCGGGCGATTGTCGGGCAAGGGCGGAATCTATATTTTCGAGCCCAACACTCAGATCCTCGCCAAAATCGCCAATCTTTCAAAGATCGCGAACTCCGGGCAAATCGTTTGCAACGGCCGCGTGCTGACACGCCGGCCCAATCCCGATGACATGGCGCCGGCATCCCAAGTTGAATCCGGCCTCCAGCAAATCCAGGAGCCGCCCTGGATCAAGATGCCGCACGCAGGCGAGCCGTTCAACCCCACCGGCTGGATCGACGTGCCCGCGATCGGGGCGACTGCGACCATTGTAAGCCACAAGGTCGGCACGGGCAGAAATGCGGTCATCAACCGCATTGCCAATGAAGTTGTGGGCGGCGGCTGGGTGGATGGAGACGGCACGCTGGTGTGGCAGATCACACGCAACGGAGTCCCGGTCAAAAACCAGGAAGCGATTGTTTCGAGCATGGGACCCGTCTCCTCGCCTTCGATGTTCGGCCCAATCCTGCTGATTGAGAATGACACCGTTGCCCTGACGGTCAAGAATGTGAATGTCGCCCCAGCCGAACAGCTCATTGGGGGAAGATTCGATGGATGGGATTATCCCAAAGGTCTTGGGCCAAGCAACATCTGGTAACCGCCTTGTAGCGCGGCAATCATGGCCACATCAGGAGTTTGGCGGGTGCGGGTTTCCTCTTGAATCCTCCTTTTCCCGCACCCTGGCTTTTTATGAACCACCAAGACACGATCTGAGATTTCAAATTTGAAATTTCAAATCTCAGAATGGTGCCTTGGTGGTGGATTGGGTGAAACGATATGAGCATGTTCCAAAAGAATGAATCGAAAGACCGGCTCGGATGCGGGGGGGCCGTGGTGCGCGTTGCGCTGGGGATAATCCTCGGCTCTTCGCTCGCCTGGTGGATTCTCTGGATGCCGAAGCCTCAGAAGGTCGAAGCGCAATTCGCCGGCCAAAGCACTTTCAGCTTGCCCTTCTCGCTCAACATTGACGGGCACAGCACGGCTCCACAATACGTCATTATCCCCAACCGTGGCCAGGTGGCGGAAACGATCAGCTATTTCTGGGATGCGCACTGCTCGACGCCATTCACTTCAGGGAATATCTACCTTGAGGGATCGAACAACAACGCGAATTGGTTTGTGCTCACGGCTTCTGGCGGACTCTACTCGAGCACAGGCTACGCAGTCATGTACTCGAATGGATACTTTACTTACAAACGGCTCTCCTTCCCGGCATGTGGCACGAGCGCTCTTCCTTCAACCTATTCTGGGACGTACACAGGCTACACAATCCCTCTGCCGCTGAATAATGTTACACCGACCATTTTTCCGGTCTCAGTTCAAGCCCCTGCCGCGCTCGGCCCTGAGGGATTCTATTTGGTTTCAGGCTTTCAGTGCTTCAATCCCAATGCCTCAGTAGCGTATCTGGCAATCGGATTCGACAATCTGGTCGTCGGGATCCCGGCAGGGCAAGTCTACAATTACCAGGGGCCGGCTTTCATCAGAAACAGGCCAACTACAAACATCGGGGCCTTTACAACTCCAGCCCTTACGACGCCGGTGAGCACGGCGGTGCCATGCACTGTGGAATTGACTTCCGGGCCGTTCTATCCCCTGAGCCCGCCCATAGCATTCTAGGTAGGGGCGCTTTGCGAAGCGCCCTTACGGAGGCT
This sequence comes from Terriglobia bacterium, assembly GCA_049514395.1. Lineage (GTDB taxonomy): Bacteria > Acidobacteriota > Terriglobia > UBA7540 > UBA7540 > CAVROP01. Next base: position 17,796 of record JBEKVC010000015.1, on the reverse strand, counting down.
TTATGAAAAAACAATTCACCAGGCTCTTTCTGGCAATCTGCGCCATCTGCGCAATCTGCGGCCCAGCTCTTGCCCAACAGCAGGTGAGTGGCGTCCCACTCCAGTACATCCAGCCTTTCGATCCCTCGAAGCCACTGCTTCAACAATACTGCTCTCCCAACCAATTCACGGCGGGCACAAACATGGTGGAGTGGCAGCCCGCGAGCGGCGATTATTGGTCTGACCCGCTTCGCGTCAAGACGCCGCGCTGCTACATCGACTGCGCGGGACAACTCCATTGCACCACGAGCTGCTCGACCGCGTTTAGCTCCGGCTGCGGCGGCGGAGGCAGCGGAACCGTGACCAGCTTCAGCGCCGGTAATCTTTCGCCACTCTTCACCACCAGCGTAGCCACGCCAACCACCACGCCCGCCCTGACCTTCAGCTTGACCAACACCGCGGCGTTTACTTTGTTTGGCCGCAACGCGGCTGGCTCAGGCGCTCCCGGTTACATTTCGATGGACACGCTTTTCGGGTCGTGCTCAGGGGCCACCAATGCCTGGGGATGGAACACCACTACTCACGCGGCGATCTGCAACACGATCAGCGGCGGCACTCCGGGCGCCGCAGTCAAGAAAACTCTGACCGTGGCGGCAGCTTGCTCGGTGAACGCCAATCAACTCGTTCATTATTCGAGCACCAACGGCGGCATCTGCGCGGTGTCCGGCTACACTGAGGCTATTGACGGAATCGCGGAGACCACGGTCAGCGGGGGCAACCCGGTGGTAGTGGATGAAATGGGGATCTCGACTTGCACGGCCAGCGGAGCAATCACCCAAGGGCATTTCTTGGTAGACACTTCGACTCCGACTGCGGGCCTGTGCGCCGACAGTGGATTCGCCTATGAAAGTCAAATCCCCAACACAACTTACTTAGCCGGCCAAGCCCTAGCCGCTGCGGGCGACGGCGACCCGGTGAGCATTTTCCTTTTCCATCCGGCCTTCAAAGGCAACAAGCCAAGAACTCCGACAATGGATGCCGTGCTCAGTCCTGTAGCGCCGGTTTTGCAGACTGCACCGCTGGGAGATACTTACACCTTCCAGGGAACTGCACCCGGCTCGAGCGCTGGCGCGGGAATCAATGCGGATACGCTTTTCACAGAGATTGCCAAGCCTGGCGGAGCGACCACGGGCAGCGCCACCACTGCGGGCAACGGCGGGGGTTTCAGTTTTGAAACTGGCAATGGCGGCGATGGCTCCGGGGGAACAAACGCCAACGGCGGAAATGCAGGACTTTTTGAAATCGCTCTTGGTGCAACCGGAGCTCCGAGCGGAACCGGGACACCTGGAGCCGATGGTGCGGTAGACCTTGTCCAGGGCAGCATCGACCATGCCTTCTTGTCCGTGCCGAATGCCGGACAGATTGAAATTGATAACGTCCAGGTCAGGCTCAATACCTATCCTCCTGCCCCGGTCCCGTCGTTTGGAGAAGTATGGTTGGGGAACGTCGGGGTAAAGGTCAAGTCGGATACCACAGGGAACCTCTACCTAGTACCTGCAAGCGGCTCCCAGTATGTCTATGTAGGGAATTCCCAAAAGCTTGCCTTCGATCCCTACGGGAATGTGGACAAGCTGGCCGGCACAACACTTGCGGGGCAGGGCGTACCTGGTATTGTTTATACTGGAACGCTGAGTGGGTATGCAGCGGCGATTGGGCCAACTACGATGGTTACGGTTGGAGCTTCTCCCCAACTTTATCGCTTTTCGGGTGAGATCAATGCATCGGCGGCGGGCAGTGGCAGCACGGCCGTGCTCACGCTGAATTGGACGGATACATCGAGCACCACGCAATCCATTTCAGTCACCATCAATGATGGCACCCTTGGCAGCGCGAGTGTGGCCAGTCTGGCTCAGAATGTGCGCGCCCTGAACGGCACAACCGTCACCTGGACGGTGACCATAACGGGAACCCCAACATTCGATGTCGATATTCGCCTCGAGCAAATGTGATAGTAGGGGCACGGCCTGCCTGCGCGAAGGCTTCGGAAGGCAGGCGCGCCATGCCCCTGCGGGAGATGATCCGATGAAATTCAAAATCCTTCTGGCAATCTGCGCCATCTGCGCAATCTGCGGCCCAGCTCTTGCCCAACAGCAGGTGAGTGGCGTCCCACTCCAGTACATCCAGCCTTTCGATCCCTCGAAGCCACTGCTTCAACAATACTGCTCTCCCAACCAATTCACGGCGGGCACAAACATGGTGGAGTGGCAGCCCGCGAGCGGCGATTATTGGTCTGACCCGCTTCGCGTCAAGACGCCGCGCTGCTACATCGACTGCGCGGGACAACTCCATTGCACCACGAGCTGCTCGACCGCGTTTAGCTCCGGCTGCGGCGGCGGAGGCAGCGGAACCGTGACCAGCTTCAGCGCCGGTAATCTTTCGCCACTCTTCACCACCAGCGTAGCCACGCCAACCACCACGCCCGCCCTGACCTTCAGCTTGACCAACACCGCGGCGTTTACTTTGTTTGGCCGCAACGCGGCTGGCTCAGGCGCTCCCGGTTACATTTCGATGGACACGCTTTTCGGGTCGTGCTCAGGGGCCACCAATGCCTGGGGATGGAACACCACTACTCACGCGGCGATCTGCAACACGATCAGCGGCGGCGCTCCAGGAACGCCGCTCTACAGCTTCCAGCAAAACAACCCGCTGGGCACATTCGCGGGAGTGACGCCCGCGCCGACGACAGGGAAATTCTTCGAAGGCCGGATTAACCCAACTGATGCCACGACGACGGGCGTGGAAACGCAGATAGGATATACGGTCCGGCAAGGCTTTGGACCCACGGACACGATTCTATGGAGTGATGTCAGTGGTGGGGTTAATTACGCCGGAGTGGATGATGTGGGTCCTGCTGTCATATTACCGACACCGACAGCGCTTGAAAATGTCGCCTTTGCCACGCAACTCAATAATATATCGGCCTCGGCGGTGACAGTGACGCCCGCTGGCGGCTGGACGATCAATGGAAACCACACGCTGGCTATTCTCCTACAACAGTCTTGCTTCATCCAAGTTGACCCCCTCGTAGCGTCCAATTGGAACGCCATTTGCCACGACGCGCCGGGTTACGTCAACGGCCAACCAGCGCCTGGCGGCAGCGCCACGCAGCTTCAATACAACACAGGGACGGGCTTCGGGGGAGTGCCGGGCAGCACGGTGGATGGGGTCAACGGGCTGGTGAGGCTTGCGCCGACTGGCGTTGGGGGGCCAACAATTTGGGTTTCAAACACTGATACCAATGGCCTTTATGGAGGTAATGCTATTTACGCCGTAGCAAGGGAAAACGACACGGGGGGTAATGATGCTGCCGCGTATACTATAGACGTGCATTCCTTCCTTGCTGGGTCGAATGTTGATTATGATGGCGCCATCGGAGTTCAAGCGCAAACTGACTCTTCTGCGGTAACTGGCGGGAATCCCTATGAACAAACAGATTTTCTTGCAGAAGGCCCGGTGGTAAGTCTTTTCCTTCCGCAAATTGTAACAGGTACGCACATTTACGACCAAAACCATGGCGGTTTGGCAGCGAGTTTGGTCAATGCAGCAATCCTTATTGATTCCCAAACTCGTAACGCAAACGTCTCCGCCGTGAAAACCGGAGCAGGCCCGGTAGACTTTGGCGACATCGTTTCGCCAGGCATCCTGAATCTTGCCGATGGCCTTGCGGAAATCACTCAGACTTTCATAGGGCTAGCGGTGTATACGCCCATCGGCGCTCCAGGGATCAATGATGTGGCTTTCAGCGGCACCTACACAGGGTCGGCAAACGAAACTTTCTGCGTAGTGCCAGATGATGTTGGGGGAGATACTTTCTCATGGGGTGTAAATCCGAATTGCAGCACATTTGTTGCCACTGGTGTCGCCATGACAGGAACGCCCCAACTGCTTCAGGATGGCGTAAGCGTGGCCTTCCCGAGTGCCACGGGATACACCGAAAATGACCATTGGACGTCACTCGCCACAGCGGCGCTTGGGGACGGTTTCGAGTTCAACTGCGCAAATTGCGATCTGCCGCCGTTTCCAGGAGCAGCATGTACGGCCACAGACGGAGGGCCTGGCGCAAGAGCCCTCTACATGGACGACACTCTTATCTGCTACGCGCTCAACACGCACGGCGAGGTTTCTTCTGTGGATGTGACCGCGCGCGATTCCGCGGTCTCAACAGGGACCTTCCTCTACACCACGCCTTCCACGGGGGCGGGAACCTACCGAATTTCGTGGAATGCCAAACTGGTGACGCCGGCGGATACGTCCTCAATCCTCGGAGGCGCAGACGGGCTCCAAATCACTTACACCGACGCCGACGATGCGGTAACCGTGACCGCGACGCACTGCAATGCCGGGTACAATTCCACGGATGCGGCGCTCAACACGACTCAAGCTCAAATCTCCGGAACTTGTACGGTGAACGCGGCAGCGAGTAGCAATATAGATTATGGGTTCGATTACACTAGCGTCCAGACGACCACCGCCATGCGGTATACTCTGCACGTCAAATTGGAGGCAATGTGAGAAAAACAGGATTCAGGATTCAGGATTCGTTCCGTAGGGGCACGGCGCGCCGTGCCCCTACGATGGTCGGTCTGCTTTCGGCGATTTTGGTTTTTGCCAGTCTGGCCTTTTCCCAGGTCGCCCGGCCCAAGCTGAACGGCCTGGAAGCCCGGAAGGGCCGCGACATCCAAGCGGAGCTGGCACGCGCCCAGGCTGAGCTTCCATCGGCCACGAAAGAAGCGGCGCGGGCTCAGGAGGCAGTGACTAAGGCGCAGGCTACTGTCACCGCAGCGGGATCAGCACTGACCAATAACAAGAGCAAGGAACTCACCGTTTCGACGGGGCTGATCTCGAATCTTTCAAATGCCCGTAACCGGCTGAAACAAGCAGAAGACAGGGCAACGCAAGCGCAGACACGGCAGGCTCAGGCGACAAAGCGCGTGCCACAGGTCAAGGCTCAGCTCGCCGACTGGGAAGCGAAAATCCTGAAAACCCACCGCGCCGATGGCACAAAATATAAAGTCGATTGGGCGAGCGGCCAGATCAAGCCGAAGTATGGCCGAGCGGCGCTCGGCCAAATCGTTGCGGGCAGCGAGAAGTCAAGCGTCAAGGAGTGAGGAGTGCGAACCTTTTACGTTTCTCCGGCTGGAATGGATACGAACAATGGAATAAGCGAATCGTGCCCGTGGCAGCACGTACCGAGCACGAAAGGGTCCAATGGGCTTTCTGCGGCCACTATTCTTGCTCCAGCGGATAAAGTCATTATCTTGGAGACGAGGAAAAAATGAGAAAAGGATTCAGGATTCAGGACTCAGGATTCAGGGCAGCGCTTGCCTTGCTGGCGCTGCTCTTTGCATCCGCGCCGGCTTTTGCCGCGCACAATGCCGTGCTAACCTGGACGCCGAGCACAGACGGCGCCGCCAATCCCACGGCTGGCTATTCCGTGTTCAAAGCCACGACATCTGGCGGCGAGGGTGCGCCTGCTCTTGCCACTGCCGTTGCTCCCGGATGCACCAACACGACAGCTTGCACCTATACCGATACGGCGGTCACTGCGGGGCAAACCTATTATTACAAACTAACTTTTGTAGTCGGGACGTTGAGCAGCGTCATGTCCAACGAAGCCACCGGGACAATCCCTGTTGCGCCTCCGACTGGGGTGACGGCGGTGGGAAACTGACATGCACATCGCTCTCGCCATATCGCTTTTGGTAGGGGCGGTTCGCGGCGTAGGGGCGGTTCGCGAACCGCCCCTACAGGAAACGGTTGTGGCGCGCTTCGTTGTTACGGTCCCGGTTGATCCGCCGACGATGTTGGCCGCCGCTGCACATCCGCGCGTGCTTGGCATCTTGGGCCGAACGGTCACGCTCACTTGGAAGGCGAGTCCAGACAGCCGCGTGCCCAACTGGTCGGGATATGTCGCTTACCGCGCCACGAGCGCAAGCGGGGCATTCGCGGCGCTCGCCAGCAAGCCGACGACAGCATTGACGCTGAAGGACACCACGGCGAAGCGGGGCCAGCTCTACCGGTACTATGTCGTCGCCGCCGTGGGCAAGGTGGTCAGCAAGCCATCGAATGTGGTGAGCGTGACGCCGTAGGGGCGAGCGGCGCTCGCCCTGCATGATTAGGCCGAACGCCGTTCGGCCCTACAAGGCGATTTTATGGATCTTTGGGTTCTTATCGGGATCGGAGTGGCGGCGGCTGTTTTCTTGGGCAGCAACTCGATTGGAGGCAATGGAGTGATACCAACAGGCAGTCCCAGTTCATCAAGCGGTTTAACGCCAACCAGTTCGCCAGGCGGCGCAGTGCAGGCCATCGCGTTAGCGATTGCGGCGGCGGAAGGCTTTGGAGTGCCCGGAGCCATTCCAACCCTAGCCAACAACCCAGGCGATCTGGTGCTCGGAAACATGGGCTACGGCACAATGGGAACGCAGGAAATAACCGTCTACGCGACGGCGGAAGATGGATGGAACGCATTGTACGGCCAAATCCAGAAATGGATCAACGGCACGAGCAAGTATTACAACCCCAGCATGACCTGGGGCCAGATCGGCGCGATTTACGCAGGGTCAGGGACGCCTTGGGCCGCGAATGTGGCCGCCGCGCTGGGCGTCGATCCGAATTCCACGCTGGGAGATTACGTTTCGGCGTAGCTAGGGGCGGTTCGAGAACCGCCCCTACTTTCCGGCAGAGGGAACAAACGTGTATGCAGCCGATCGGACAAGTCGAGTCACCTATGGGGTTATTGGCGGTCATGGCCCTGGTGGTCTACATGCTGGTCAAGGACGTGGTGATTCCCTTGGTGCGGCGGCGCAATGGGAATCGGAACGGGAACGGCAACCCGGGGAAACGATACGCTAGTCCTTGCCCGTGCGCGGAAATTATCGCGCTGACCGCGAAGGTGGATGCGCAGCACGAAGAGTACTTGCGGTCGCATGAGCGGGTGGAACGAAACATCAAGACGATCTTCGACCGCATGGAGGAGATCCAGCGCTTCGCCGCAAAGCCTCGAGCAGGACCCGAACAATAATTTGGCCATCGGGTCATCGGGTCATTGGGTCATTGGTTTGTTCTTCAATGGCTCGATGTCCCGATCTCCCAATGGCCAGATTCTTAGAATCCCTCTTGACAACCTCCAGCCGCGGGAGTATAAATCTACCCGACGCAATGGGAAACCGGGGCGCTTGATCGTCGGGCTCTCCACTCAGGCGCCCCGGTGAAAGAATTGGAATCGAGGCAGACCCATGACCAACTTATTTTTGTACCTGGCTTTCGTGGGAGGCGAGATCCTCCACGTGCTGAAACGCGCCAGCCTAGCTGCGCAGTCCACCACGAACCACTACACGATCTTGAGTTACATCAAATTCAACTGGCCGGTGTTTCTCGTCCGGGGCGCGCTGGGCTTGGTCCTGTTCTCACTCTGGCTGCATAGCCCTGCCATTCTTTCTTTTCTGGGATTGACCGTGCCCACGGCGTTTCCAGAAACAAAAGCAGTGGCTTTTGGGTTTGGCTACTTTGCCGATAGCTTCCTCGATTACGTGGGCCAGAAAATCCCCTGGTGGGGAAGGGAAGTGCCAACCGCCAATTGATCTGGCCATCGGGAGATCGGGACATCGAGCCATTGAAGAACAAAGAGAGGAACTACAATGCGTCACAAGCTGACCATCGCGGATCGATCGAGGCAGACCCATGACCAACTTATTTTTGTACATGGCTTTCGTGGGAGGCCAGATCCTCCACCTGCTGAAACGCGCCAGCCAAGCTGCGCGGTCCACCACGAACCATTACACGATCTTGAGTTACAAATTCAGCTGGCCGGTGTTTCTCGTCCGGGGCGCGCTGAACTTGGTCCTGTTCTCACTCTGGCTGCATAGCCCTTGGATTCTTTCTTTTCTGGGATTGACCGTGCCCACGGCGTTTCCAGAAACAAAAGCAGTCGCTTTTGGGGTTGGCTACTTTGCCGATAGCTTCCTCGAGCACGTGGACCAGAAAATCCGCTGGTGGGGAAGGGAAGTGCCAACCGCCAATTGATCTGGCCATCGGGAGATCGGGACATCGAGCCATTGAAGAACAAAGAGAGGAACTACAATGCGTCACAAGCTGACCATCGCGGATCGCGTGAAAGGCGCGAAGAAAGCCCTCAAATCGAAGAAGATCAATCCGGGCTTCCGCCGATACCTGGAGAAATTCCTGAAAGACCACGATCGCTGAAAATTGAAAGGAACACTTATGAACGCACCTTGGTCTTTGATTTGTTTGATTTTTTCCTTCGTGCTCTTTGCCATTGGAGCATTTGCATGGCCACCGATCGTAGAGCCGTGGCGCGTCAAAATCGTTTCGGCGGGCCTGATGTTTTGGGTGCTGTCGTTGCTGGTGAAGTGATCGGGAGGTCGGGTCACATGAGAAATTCGCCAGAGGAAAACCAACTGGCCCGCGCCTTGAAGGGGTTGTTTGGGCTTCCAGGCGAATGGAGCGTCACAAGTTGCGTGTTCGCCAATCTGGATCGAACGCCGAACATCGGCAAGCACCTTCAGATCACCGTCCTTATCGAGCGAAGATCAAAGGAGAAGAAACCATGAAGAGGCGAAACTTTTTAACATCGCTGATTTTTGCACTTGCCGTTGCGGGCATGAACCTCGTATCGCCCGGCTGCGGGGTGAGCGCGGAGACCTGGATACAGCTTGCGCTCAGCCTTGCCAACACCGTCCTAACCGCGCTGCCGGGAATCATCACCGCCCTTCAATCCCTCATGGGAGGCACCACTCCGGTCCTTACGGCCGCGCAGTTGGCGAAGCTCACAAAAGTTTTCCAAGGCGCGGAAAATCTGTTCACCACTGCCATAGCGGACATCAATCTCTACCAGAAAAACGCCGATCCCACGCTAATAGGCAAGATCGAAGATATTTTGAATCAAATCAAGTCCAGCCTGGGCAGCGTTCTCACGGATGTCCAGGTCACGAACGCGGCGCTAGTTGCTAAGATCACCGCAGCGGTGGACAGCATCGTGGGCTTGGCGGATACAATTCTTTCCGTTCTTCCCTCAGTCATTTCGGGAAAACTCGTGGCCAAAAAAGTGAGCAAACAGCAAATGGCGAGACTTGCGCCGGAGACCTGGGCAGCGTCGTTTAACCTGGCGATTCACAAACCCACCGGGGATGCGGCCGTAGATGCCGCCTTCGCGCAAGTCAACGCGGTGGAGAAGTAAGCGATGGGTGACCTAATTCTAAGTCCTCGGGGCCGGCGCTACGGTGCGCTGCCGCAAACCACCGACCTTCAGGATCTCTCGCTTTTCGCGATGCTCTCGGTGAACCTTCCGATCCCGCCCAAAACGAACAATCGCATTTTCATGGGCCCGATCAAAAACCAAGGCAACGAAGGATCTTGCACCGCGCACGCCACAACCTCGGAAGAGGAATTTCTGCAACGGAAATTCAAAAATAATCGAGTGGTCCTCTCTCCGGCGTTCCTTTACTACCTGGAACGTCAGCTCGAGGGCACGCTTGGGCAAGGCGACTGTGGGGCGCAAGTTCGCACGGGCGTGAAAGCGATGAATCAGTTTGGCTGTTGCACGCTGCCGGAGATGCCCTATGTCGCCGGAGACTTCAACACGCCGCCCACATCGGCCGAGCTCCAGCAAGCGCTGCAATACGCCAAAGGCCCTTACCACTCGATCGGCTTGTTTGCCGACATGAAAACCTGTCTCGCCTCCGGGTATGGATTCTGTCTCGGGTTCTTGGTCTATTCGAGTTTTGAGGGCGACGACGTCGCCAACACTGGCCTGATGCCCGTGCCAGACCCCACGAGCGAACAACTCCTGGGGCTTCACGATGTCTTCGTCCTGGATTACGACGACACCATCCAGTGCCCGAAGGCGACAAGCAGAGGCGCATTGGTGGCTCAAAATTCCTGGGGATCTGGTTGGGGGGACGCCGGGACCTTCTTCATGCCTTTTGAAGTCGCGGCGAACGCGCAGATGGTGGACGCCGCATGGATGCAGCACTTGGGCAAGCCCTGGGTCCCGAATTAGAAAGGCTTTTATTGATCGAGATGTGAATTGGCAGTGTGCGATGGACCTGTTCCGCTCCGACAAGTGGCTGGAAAGAATCAGCCATCAGCTAGACAAACTTATTGCCATTGACCAAGCAATTCTGAAGGCCCTCACCGGGCCTCACAGACTTGTGGTGAAACTCAGTATTGGAGGAATTGAAGTTATGAATCCAGCAACCATGACAGACATCCAACTCCTGACCATCCTTTTGACGGCCGTGGATGCGGACGGAAATCCGACTCCGTTGCAAGCGCCTGTCGCTGCGACTCTCTCCGACCCGACGTTCGGAACGCTCAGCCCGACCGTCGTCAACCCTGACGGAAGTCAGACGATCACCTTTACGCCAGCTACAGTGGCAGGCAAGCTCGGCTCCGTGACCATCAACATCACATCCGTTGCGCCCGACGCGATTATGAGCACCTCGGTTTCGGCGACGGTCACAGGATCGGCTGCCGCGCAATTGTCAGTGCAAGTCAGCGTTGGCTCGGCATCGGCTCCCGCGCCATCGTCCGCAAAGAGGCGCTAGCCTCTCTAATCGGGTCATTGAATCATCGGGTCATCGGGTCATTGTTCTTCAATGGCCAGATGGCCCGATCACCCGATGGCCCGATGTTCCCAAACCGTCCCATTAAAACATTCGGAACGATCTTCAGTGAGAGGCTGTGTCCCCCTTTAGGTTTTTGAGGCGCCTGAACACTATCGTCTGAGGGATGCCTGTTTTCTTGGCAATTGCGGCGAAAGAGAGCGGGTGATCGCCGGAGCGAAGCTCCAAGAGGAACTTGTCATCCATGACGGCGGCGGGACGCCCCAGATGCTTCCCTGCGGCGCGGGCGCGTGCCACTCCAGCTATAGTGCGCTCGAACGTAAGTTCCCTCTCGAATTCGCCCATCGCCGCGAGCAAGGTATAAACCATCCTCCCGGCTGGAGTTGTGGTATCAATCGCCTCCGTGAGGCTGATGAACTCGATCGCCAGGCAGCGGAACCGCTCAAGATAGTCCAGCATGTCCGAAACCGACCGGAATAACCGGTCGAATTTCCAGACAAGCACTCCATCGAATTTTTTTGCTGCGGCGTCGCGCATCATGCTCTGAAGGGCTGGGCGTTTCCTAGTGGCACCCCCCACATGCTCGTCAACATATTCGTGGTGGGTCTCCCAACCCCGAGCTTTACAGTAGGCGCGGAGCGCTTGGACCTGCATCTCAGCGCTTTGATCTTTCGTGCTCACCCTGGCGTAAAGGGCCACTCGCATAAACCCTCCAAAAAGTCTTTGCATACGCGGGACCGAAAGGCAACCTTGGGCATCCGTTTGCCAGTACAAAAGCCGTTGGGCTATATTCTTTCCTGCCTACGCGCTCTGACCAAATCGGTTTTAGCCCAGGAGATCAACTCGTTACCTTGCCAATTTTTAAGCCATCCGGTCCCGCACGGCCTCCAAAGTGCTCCAACTCAAGAAATTTTGGGGCTGTTATCGCAGAGGCCAGCCGCCTCGCCTTTTGCCGGGCAAACTTTGAGAAGTATAGCGTTCCTCTTTCTTTTGGTGCTCTTCATTATCGCTCCTTCAGTGCCATTCCGAAATGATATTTTACCTCATTTCCAGTGCTTTGCATACGTCCCATTTCGGAACGCCCAAAACTCGCCCTCCGCCCATCAAATAATTCAACAGCTTACCGCCGCCCCTGGGAACCCCCTTTAGGAACGCGCTTTTATTCGCGCATGACGGAGTTATACAACCGGTCCACCCGCATAGCGGTCCTTGCCCAAATGAAATCGTCGCGTATCTGAAGCGCCCGCATTTTGCAACCAAGCCGAACGGCAATCCCCCCCTTGGTGAATCCCTCCTCGAGGAGCTGTTTGATCTTCTGCCACGTACCCCGCGCATCCACTAGGCCAGCGCCGGCGACCGCGTTCCGATCGACCGCGAGGATCCGGCGCGAGCTCCGGGCGCGGATTCGCCGTTTTGCTCCAGACCTAATCAAGCAAATCGTGGTAACCGCAACGTCGGATGCCGCGCTCACCGAGTCTCGGCCAATGCCCAGGCCCGAAAGTTTGAGGATGTGCCGGCGTGCCGGCGCCGCGCTTACGATTCCATTCCAGTCGCCGTGGTGCCGATCCCAGCCATCGGGTCCAGGAGCCAGTCACCGGGCTTCCAGTAGCCCCGGTCAAGCCCGTGCGTGAGGATCTTGAAGCAAAGCGCGACGGCCATCTTTGCCGGGTGGACGTTCGACTCCTGTAGAAACAAGCCGCCTCGAGTGCCTTTGTAGCAGCCAAACCACTTTCCAATCCTCATAAGACCTTTCCACCACCAAGACACAAAGACACCAAGTTCTAACTGTTAAAAGCTTTGCTTGGTGTCTTGGTGTCTTGGTGGTTCATCTGCGTTCCGAAACTCGGGAGCGCCTTTAGAAACGGCCTGGGTTAGGCGTTTGAACACGGTGGTCCGCGGAATGCCGGTTTTCTTGGAAATCGCCGCTATGGAGAGGGGATCTCCCTCTTTCGGATAGCGAAGCGCCATGAGCTGGTCTATGTCTACTTCAGTGGGCGGTCGGCCGATGCGGTGGCCGGCGCGCCGGGCGCGGTCCATGCCGGCTTTCGTCCGCTCGCGCAGAAGATCCTTTGAAAACTCCGCAACGGCAGCCAGCATGGTGTAGAGAAACCGCCCGTGGGAAGTCGTCGTGTCGATCGCCTCAGTCAGAGAGATAAATTCAATCTCCAAAGTGCGAAACATCTCCAGAGCCTTCAGCATGTGCTCCACTGACCGAAAGAGCCGATCAAACTTCCAAACCAAGACGGCATTGAACTTTGCGCAGTTCGCATCGCGCATCATGGCGTCCAGGAACGGGCGAGAGGAGGTCGCGCCGCTCACACCTTGATCGACATACTCCCGGTGGATTTCCCAGGCCTTGGCCTTGCAATAAGCCCGGAGCGCGTCGAGTTGCATGAGGGGGCTTTGGTCCATAGTCGAGACTCGCGCATAAATGGCAACGTTCATGGGATTCACCGCCCCTTCAGCTTTTCTTCAATTCGTTCCACCCTCGCCTTAAGCAAGCGTAACTTTACAGTGTGGATGAAATCGTCAACAAGCAAACCTGCTATCAATATCTTTGGGAATTATATAGTTGACTCCCTTGCTGCCCTGATAGGACGAAATTTCAGAAACTCACGCACCACTTCAAGATCATCGGTTATCAGGTCAGCGATTTTGACCATTAAATCAGGCTCGCGCAACCCCGGAACGTAAACAATAAGTGGCTTTCCCCTGCCCTTTGCCCACCCAGCTTCCAGGCTGGCTGAGACACCACACGGCATGACATAAATACATACCTCGGCTTCGCGGAGAGCCGTCATGTCACGATTAAAACCCCGCAAGGCGCACGGATGATTCAATCCGGCGAGATACCTCGGCACGTCTTTTGGCCATTCCTGCCACTGAGGATCGACTTCACTCCAATGGAAACCCTCAGAGTCCATGAAATCATAGACCTGATGGCCGTCTTCGCGCAGAGCCTTAATCACTGAGGGCTGAAACGTGTTTCGCCATGAGCTTGCTACGTAAACTCTCATTCATGACCTCCGAGGTAGTTAAGTATATAATTCCCATATCTTTAGGATCAATGGCATTGTTTTCTCACTGGCCGCAGATTCCGCAGATCACGCGGATTAACCACCAAGGCACCAAGGTCATTTTGGCCCCGGGAATTCGTTCCACTCGCGGCCATCGAGCAGCCGCCCGGCGCGCTTGCGACCAAAACGAAAGGATGCAATAACTTCTCCAACGAGATTCCCTGGAGTGGGGGGCTGCTGAAAGTAGACAGTCCTGATCGTCCTTCCTTCTTCGGTGGCAGGCTCTAACAGGTCTGGATTGTTCGGGTCGGGTCCCCACTCGCCCCACTGTTTGAAGAAGAACGGGACGCCCGCCGACTGGCACTGGTCGCGGACGGAGCGAAACCAATCAGGATGCGATGGCCGCGCATTCGGGCCGCTCTCCCCGCCGGCAATTACCCAATCCGACGGTGGAGTTTCATCGGTCACGAGGCATTCAAAATCGCGGCCGCTCAGAGCATCCAGAGTGTTCCCACGAAGGTTACGCAAATCGACTGGCCCCAGCGCGGGCTCATAACTCACGAACCGCACCGCCGCGGGCGTCTGGAGTAGCAGGGGAATCCGCTCGTCGGCGGCCTGCTGGTTTTCGACGGACACGCCCAGCCAGACGTTCGGAAGCGGCATGGTGCAAAGTAACCTGTGGTGCTCTGCCGAATCGCACTTCATCGTTTCACCGTAAACGAGTAGGTGCTTCATCCTCTCCGCGCGCTTTGTGAGCACCTGGAAGGTATGCCTTTTAGAAAAGGCCATAACCTCAAAGACTTTCAGAATGAACTCTGTTGGGATCGCCTCGTGAAACAGGTCGCTCATGGAATCCACAAAGATGCGGCGCGGTCGCCGCCAGCGAAGCGGCTGCAAAAGGCGCTCAGGATGGGTTTGGACATCGCTGAAGGCCCGGCTGGGATACGGGCGGTGGAAGTCGCGCTCCGCGTAACAGAATTTACACCCCGCGCTGACCTTGGTGCAGCCAGTCACAGGGTTCCACGTCGCGTCCGTCCATTCGATCTTCGATTTATCAGCCATCGCACGCCTCCTGTACGGGCGGTTCGCGAACCGCCCCTACGCGATTGAATTTCCCTTCGACGGCGGGCGTTTTTGCTTCAACGGAGAGCGGTTTTGCCCCGACGCCCGCGATCAGTGAATTTCGAACACGGATTTAACACAAAACCGCCTCTCCCCATACTGACATAAATCATCCACGGGATGTCCCCCCTGCTACACGTGCTACACTTCACTTTTCTTAATATAAATATAAAAGAATGAATAAGATATGTGTAGCATAAAAAATTGCAACTGGCTACTACGGTTGCAACACTTAGGACCGAAAAAGGCGAAGAAAAGGTGTAAGTGTAGCACGTGTAGCACTCCTGTAGCACAACACCCATCCAATTGAAAACAAAGGCCAAAGTGCCACTTTTGAAAGTGTAGCAGGGGGGGGGGGATATCCCCCACACTTCTAGCCTTTCCCATTTAAGCTCCAAACGCATCTATTCTGCCCTCGAAAGGAAGATCCTTAATCGGCCTTTTCGTTCCTCATGCCGCAGCAAAGGACCATCCTCCATCGTCATGTATTTCACCCGATCATTGAACGTCTTTGTATCTATCGCCCGCAAGTGCTGTTGCACCCACCGTTTAGAAATCCTGTTGGGTGGGTCTGGGATCAAACTCATAATCTTTTTTTCGATCTCGACGTAAGGGTTGGCGCCGTGCTCGCTGAAAATCGGCCAGCGGCACTCGTAGAGGAATTCTACGCAGGCCATCGCCGGCTCTAGGTGCCGGTCCTCGATGTAGTCCAACTGCTTGTCTAGCCCGGCGTTAATCAGGGCAATTTTTCGGCACGTCACGCGGTCGCCATTGTTCAAAGCCGCGAACAAATCATCGCCTCGTTTGCGCTTCCAATAGGTTTTGTACCACTCTTTCCAGAGCTTCGCTGCTGATCTAGAGAGCTTCAACTGGCAAGGAATTTTCAAGGTTTGGTAGAATTCCAGAGCGTCTTTCACGGCTTGCGCTAAAGGCACCAGGATTTCCAAGTCAGGCGCCGCAGGATCGTCGCTCGGCCCTTTGGCGTCGCCTGGCACGCAACAAAGCCGACGCCCCAAGCCGTTGATGAGGTCAACTTCCGGGATCTCGCCTATGAAGCGCTTGGCTCCGCAGGCAAGCACAGCTAGGTGGGGGTTGGGGATGTGCGCAGGAGTAGCGATACTGGTGTTGTCGAGCGAACGCCGCGGGCCGTAGTGAGTCAGCAGCATGGGGCTTACAGATCGCGTCCCGGACTGCTCTGCCGTATCCAAAAAAGTGCGGATTTCAGGAAGGCGCAAGAGCGCCCGGTGATTGCTGACTACCGACTCTCGCTGATTGTACTCTGCCCATTCTTTGATGAAGCCTGGCTTGCTATCTATAACCTCGGGGATATAAACCTTCTCGTCTACCATTTCGATGAAGTCAACACCAAAGTCGGCCACCGTGTCCTTGCCGTCGCCGCCGATCTGGCCGATCAGCACGCTGTAAAGATTGCCGTAGATCATGCTACCCATGCGGTTTCCAAGCGTTCTCCCGAAAAGCGCCCCCATGACGGTATAGAAGGTTATGTAGTGCCAGTTGTCGCTGCCTTCGGTGCAATTCTCGTGAGCGCGGCGATAGAGTTCGGCGTGTGGTGTCCAGGCAGCTTTCGGGATCAAGGGGTAAGTGTTTTCGGGCTTTTTCGGTTTCGCTTCCTTGGGGCTTTCCGGCTGAGCCTTGCCGATCACTTCCACGCCGCCGCTTTGGGTTTTCACCCTGACATCATGTAGCCGCAAATCCTCAATTTGGGAGTGGGCCAGTTCGAGTAGCGTAGCGGGATCGTCCGTTCCCTCGATACAACGCGAGATCACGTTGTTTGCCGCATTGATAAGCTGCCGGATCACTGCCTTTTCTTTGACGATCCGGCAATACTCCGAGACGGCCACAGAGGTCCCGATCGGGACTCCATCGGTCAGCGCGGCAAGGTAAGCCGCCCCGCCCGCCTTGTCGATCTGTCCGTCCTTGGAGAGTTCTTCAGAGAGCGTCACAAGATCAATCGTGCGGTTGTTCTCTGAAATGACCACCATTTTCGAAAAAGTGATCCGGTGAGCCTCAGAAAAGAAATCGTCTCTGCCGACTGTTTCAAGCGCTAGCTTCAGCGCTGAATTGTCCAGTAGAACAGAACCGAGAAGGGCGCGTTCAGCTTCCAGGTTGTGAGGTACTGCTCGGTCGCTCGATGTGGGGCCTTGGGTCAGGGAACACTCTTCTTTCCAGGAGGAGGAACACATGCAGCAGTGCGCCAGCCTAGTTCCCCAAAGCTAGGCGGCAAACCCCAACATCTCCAGGTGTCGAAAATTTGAGGCGCAGATTACGCAGATGTCGCAGATACCCAAAAACTTTTACCACCAAGGCACAAAGACACCAAGTTCTTATTGTGAAAGGCTTTTCTTTGTGTCTTGGTGCCTTGGTGGTCTCTCTTCATCTGCGGCTTCTTCAAACTGGAAACTAAGCTGCTCTGAAACCAACATGCGCAAGGGTGGCGCCGCAGACCAAAAGCAGTGGCGCTCCCGCTCGACGGCAAAATTTATCTCTTCGTGCCGGCGCAAACACTCGAAACAGAAAAACTGCCGATGGTAGCAGCAAAAGACGCCTGACTCGCGGTGATGGCATGATCGGCACGTCGGTCGCTTGTCGGACATTAGGGAAGTCGAGAGTCAAGAGTCGAAAGTCGAAAAGACCCTACTTCTCTGCGGGCTCCTGTTTAACCGACAAGCCTTCTTTCTCCGCGTCATTGAACAATTGCTCGGTGCCGCGCACTTCGGATTCACAAAGCAGCGATTCGTAGCCGCAAGAAATCTCAGCGAGGCTTCTTCTCACCGCATACAGGACGTGCCGGGCTTTGAGTGCCGATATTCCGTCAGGGTGAAGGTTCCCCGCGTGCCAATGAAGCAGCCTGTCGAGCGACGTGTTGAGCGGATCGCCCGCGATGCGCCGGCTGTGAACTTCCACCGTAATGATGTACTTCGGTTCTTTATGCATTTGATTTTTGCCTTTGCCCCGTATCTGCGTTCATCTGCGCGATCTGCGGCTGCCCCTCCGCCCCGCCCCCGGTGAAGTGG
>JBEKVC010000014.1:0-34478 GCA_049514395.1 Terriglobia bacterium | reverse complement strand
GCGAGAAAGGGTGAGTGGCAGGGCGCTGCGCGGCGCCTCTCTCCGGAACGAGCTACGGAGAAAAGCCAAACCCAATCAGTATCCCGGGCCCCTGGTCATGCGGTCAGCGCACGGCCAGGGGCTTTTCGTTTAACCAACTTTGATTGACACACATAAGGCGCCGTCCGTATAATGAAGGTTTCGGGTATCACACGAGAGGTTAATCTATGTACGCGATCTTGCGAACAGGTGGGAAGCAATACAAAGTGTCGCCGGGTGATGTGATCCGGATCGAGGAAGTGGCGGCCGAATCGGGTTCAACGATCGAATTCAACCACGTCTTTGCGGTGCGAAAAGAGAGTCTAGTCGTGGGATCGCCTTTGGTCGAAAACGCGAAAGTGAGGGGGACAATCCTGAGAAAAGCGCGCGCCCCCAAAATCCGGGTATTGAAGTACAAGCGCAAGAAGCAATACCGCCGCACCATCGGCCACCGGCAAGGTTTCAGCGAAGTGCTCATCCAGGATATCGTGACGAACTGACAAGCAGCTCGGAAGAGGATTCCCATATGGCACACAAGAAGGGACAAGGAACTTCACGCAACGGGCGCGACTCCAATGCGCAGCGGTTAGGGGTCAAGCGCTTTGACGGCCAATTTGTTACGGGCGGGTCAATTCTTGTTCGCCAGCGTGGCACTCGGTTACAGCCTGGAGACAATGTTGGCATCGGCAAGGACGACACCCTCTTTGCTAAGGTTTCAGGCGTAGTCCGATTTGAGCATAAGGGCCATTCCGGCCGGTTCGTGAGTATTTTGGTTCCCTCAACGAATTGAGTGTAGCGCCGACCCCGCAGGCGCGGGGTCGGCAGGTGCCGGCCTGAAGGCCGGCGCTACGTCGAACCAGACCTCCAGAGGTCTCTTGCGGAAGCTAACGAGCACCCATTTCCCCACAAAACGGCCAAGCAGCTTTGGGATGGCGCCACTGTTTGTGGCTTGGCTATTTGTCCTGCCGACTGTGACTCAACGTGTTCATTGACGAAGCCAAGGTCCATGTTGCCGGCGGCCAGGGCGGAAATGGTTGTATGGCCTTCCGCCGCGAAAAGTTCGTGCCTCGTGGCGGACCCAGCGGGGGCGACGGTGGCCGGGGCGGCGATGTCACCCTCGAAAGCTCCGAAAACGTGAATACGCTGCTGAAGTTCCGGTACAACCGCCTTTTTCACGCGGGCCGGGGACGGCACGGGGAAGGGTCCAACCGGCACGGTCAGGACGGCGAAGATCTCAGCGTACTGGTGCCTGTCGGCACCATGGTCTACGACGCCGGCACTGAGGAAAAGCTCTGGGATTTCGATACACCCGGCCAGCGCTTCCTGGCTGCAAAAGGAGGTCGGGGCGGCAGGGGAAACGCCCAATTTGCCACCTCCACGCATCAGGCCCCCCGCCGGGCAGAGTCGGGCAAACCGGGTGAGGAACGAGACTTAAAGCTCGAACTCAAGCTTCTGGCGGATGTTGGACTGGTGGGCTTCCCCAACGTGGGCAAATCCACCTTGATTTCCAGGCTCAGCGCCGCGAGGCCGCGAATTGCTGATTATCCTTTCACTACCCTGGAGCCGTGTCTTGGCGTGGTGGCTGTGGATGAAGAACGCTCGTTCGTCATGGCAGACATTCCCGGCCTGATTTCGGGCGCCCATCTGGGACGCGGGCTGGGGACACGGTTCCTTAAGCACGTGGAGCGAACCCGCTTGCTACTTCACCTGATCGACACCGCCGAGCAGTCCGGTCGCGACCCCGTTGAAGACTATCGAGTAATCGTGGAAGAGTTGAAGAGTTTCAGCCCGGTGGTTGCCGGCAAGCCGATGTTGCTGGTGGCCTCGCGGATCGATGCCGCCGGCTCAGGTGAACGGCTGACAGCGCTACGGGAGTTTTGCCGCAGCCGCAGCATGGTCCTTATTGAAATCTCCAGTGTGACTGGGGAAGGGTTGGAACAACTAAAGCGACAAACCTGGGCGATGCTGGAGCAGATCCCGCGGCACAGCCAGTCTCCAATCGCGACATCTACTGCTGAAACATAGGGTTCTCAAAGCGGTGAACATCGCTCTTTTCGGCGGAACCTTCGATCCTATACATGCCGGACACGTGCAGGCGGCTCGCGCGGCGACACGCAAGTTCAGCTTGGACCGGGTCCTCTTCATTCCGACAGGCAACCCGCCACACAAGTACCACCATCGCCTGACTCCCTTCCCACAGCGCTATTGCATGGTAGTCCTGGCGTGCGTCGGGGATCGGCGATTGATCCCTTCTCTCCTGGAAGCGCCGACACCGGAGGGGAAACCCTGCTACTCAATAGATACTGTCCGGAAGGTGCGCCGCTCACTTCATAAGAGTGACCGCCTTTTCTTCCTGATCGGGGTCGATGCTTTTCTGGAGTTGCCCTATTGGAAAGAGTATCGCCGTCTGCTGGACCTGGTTGATTTCATCGTCGTCTCGCGACCGGGTTTTGATGCGAATGAAATTCGGAAAGTGGTGCCGGAAGCGACGACTCCATCAGGTGGCGCGCCGGACAAAACTGATACCCTTCAATTGCCGCGCGGCACCCTTCACGTCCTCCGGGGAGTCCACATGCCCGTCGCCTCGCACGATATACGAAAGGCGGTCGGCTCGGGCCGGGGTGTGACTGGGCTTGTTCCTCCGCTTGTGGAAGAGTACATTTTGAAGGAGGGTCTTTACCGTCCCCGCCGTGGCGGGAAGTAGCTAGGATGATGACACCGCAATTGCAGGAAGCGGTCTACGCCGCTCAAGACCGGAAAGCTTTGGACCTGAGCGTCCTGGACCTGGAGCGAACTTGCTCGTTCACCAGCTATTTTTTGATTTGCAGCGGCACCTCCACGCGGCATGCACAGGCAATCTGCGACGCGATTGCTGAAAAGCTCGAGAAGAAAGGATTTACTCCCGCCCACATTGAAGGTTATTCGCAGGCGGAGTGGATCCTGATGGATTATTTGAACTTTGTTGTCCACATCTTCCTGGAGCGTGCCAGACACTTTTATGATCTTGAACGCTTGTGGAAGAACGCGCCGCGGCTACCTATTCCGCAAGGCTGAATTCCGGCCTCATCGCGGGGTCAGTCTCTGGAGGACGGAAAGCAGTAGGCAGTAAGCAGAAGGCACCAGGCGGCAGGCAGCAGGCGCAACGTAGTCCGCAGTAAAGACGGCGGGATTTAGACCCAAACACTTTCGTGGAAATGCGAATTCGCGTCCTCTGGGAAGGAAAGACGAAAGACGCACACTTGCGGGCTCTCCAGTCTGATCTGGTCAGCCGGATCGAACACTTTACTGGATTGACGGTGGAGGAAATAGCGCCCCTTCGTAAGGCAGGCCGGCGAAACGGGGTCAAGCTCTCCCCCAGCGAACGGAAGCTGCTCGAAAAAATCCGCGAGTCCACCAAGGTTTTTTTGGACGAACGAGGCCGGGAGTGGAGTTCCGCAGAATTTGCCGAATGGCTTGGGCAACAGGCTTTGCGAGGAACCCGTGAACTTGTGTTCCTGATTGGAGGGCCCGAAGGGTTTTCCGCAGCCTTCCGAAAGGAAGCGGATGTCCTTCTAGCTCTTTCGCGAATGACGCTGACGCACGATTGGGCGCGGACGCTTTTGCTGGAGCAAATCTATCGGGGATTCACCATCCTGCGGGGGTATCCGTACCCGCGCTAGCTCTGGAGTGCGGCAGCTTGCTGCCGCTTTGGTGCGGCGAGCTTGCTCGCGGCTGTGCACGGCCAGTATGTTGGTCCCACCCAGCGGGAGAAGGCGGGGGGCGGGAGAAAGCGGCAGCAAGCTGCCGCACTCCAGAGACAGAAAAGAGGTGCGATTGCCGGAAACTCGCAAGGGATTAGTTATCGTCAACACCGGACCCGGCAGGGGAAAGACTACGGCGGCCCTCGGGACTGCGCTACGCTGCGTAGGGCAGGGAATGAGGGTATTGATGGTACAATTTATAAAGGGCTCCTGGCATTACGGGGAGCTCGAGGCGGCCCGCATGCTCGGTGAGGACCGTTTCAAGATCTTGCCCATGGGGCGCGGCTTTGTGAAGGTGGGGGTGGAAAAGCCTGACCCCGAGGATATCCGATTGGCGCAAGAGGCGTGGGAATTCGCCCGCGAGAACATCTTGGGTGGCCAATATGATTTGGTCATCCTGGACGAAATCAATTACGTCATCAGCTACAAGATGCTTGATCCGGGGGTAGTGGCGGACGCACTAAGGAAAAAACCTGAAATGGTCCATGTCATCCTGACCGGGCGCAATGCGCATCCCTCGATCGTGGAACTGGCTGACTTGGTCACTGAAATGCGGGAAGTGAAGCATCCTTACCAGAAGGGAATCTTGGCCCAAAGGGGAATCGAGTACTAAGAATTTATTCATTGATCCATTGATTCATTGAATCATTTCCACCCTGGCCGGTTTTTTGGGCGTTTTTCAATGAATCAATAACTCAATGACCCAATGGATTAATTCAACCATGGTTTGGTTTCGTAAAGAAAAGCAGCCGATTGAATCGCCCAAGGAGAAGCGCATCCAGACCGAAGGGCTTTGGGTGAAGTGCGACGACTGCAAACAGATTCTTTGGAAGAAGGATCTGGAGAACAGCCTGCTCTGCTGCCCCAAATGTAACCACCATTTCAAAATGGGCTCACGCGCCCGCCTGGAAATGCTCTTCGACGAAGGGCGGTACAAGGAGCACGATATCGGGCTGGCAAGCACGGACCCTCTTCAGTTCAAGGACAGCAAAAGTTACAGCGACCGGCTGCGGCAAGCGGAAAAGAACACGGGACTGAAAGATGCCATCATCACCGGCGAGGGCCAACTGGAGGGGCAGCCGGCCATCATCTGTGCGATGGAATTTCAGTTCATCGGTGGGAGCATGGGCGGGGTCGTGGGCGAGAAGGTCACGAGAGCGATCGACCGGTGCATCGCGAAAAAACTGCCGCTGGTGGTTGTTTCCTGTTCCGGGGGCGCGCGCATGATGGAAGGGGCCATCAGCCTGATGCAGATGTCGAAGATCAGTGCGGCGCTGGCTCGGCTGGATGAAGTGCGAAAGCCCTACATCTCAGTTCTGACGGATCCGACTACCGGCGGCGTAACGGCCAGCTTCGCCATGCTGGGCGACCTCAACATTGCGGAACCAGGCGCCCTCATCGGGTTCGCGGGGCCGCGAGTTATCGAGCAGACGATCCGGCAGAAATTGCCGGAGGGATTTCAACGCGCCGAGTTCCTGCTCGCCCACGGCATGTTGGACGCTATCGTTCCGCGCAAGGAGTTGAAAGGCTTTCTGGCGCGAGCCTTCCGCTTGTTACGGGCGTGGGACGGCTGAACCTCAAAGAGATCAGGAGCCGGAGTGAAGTGTAAAGGATAAATGGTAAAGGATAAAGGCAACCTTCACCTTGTAACCTCTAACCTTTACCCTTTAACCTTTACCCTTTAGACTTCATTCTGACTTCTGACTCCTGGCAAGAATGGTTTAGGGCAAATACGGAACCCGGATGAATTACGGCGACTGCTTAAGATATCTGGACAGCCTGGGCCAGGAAATGCATGGCCAGCAGTGGGGGCTGGAGACGATAACCCAAGTTCTTGCCGGTCTGGGAAATCCCCACCTGAGATATCCCACCGCCATTGTGGCGGGCACGAATGGGAAAGGGTCCACGGCGGCCATGCTGGCCAGCATCCTGCGCGAGGCCGGTTATCGCACCGGTCTTTACACTTCTCCGCATCTCGTCAGGGTCAACGAACGAATCCGGGTGAACGGAGGGGAGATCGGCGATGACGATTTCGCGCGGGCCTTCACCGAAGTCGGGCAAGTTGTAGAAGGCTTGCTGGAGCAGAGGAGGCTGGGGCAGTTACCGAGCTTCTTCGAGTTCCTGACGGCCACGGGTTTTCATTATTTTTCCCAGGTGGGAGCAAATTTCGTGGTGCTGGAGGTGGGCATGGGGGGCCGGCTGGACGCCACCAACGTTACGGAACCCCGCGTGGCGGTGATCACCAACATAGGGCTTGACCACGTGGAATTCCTCGGGTCCACTCTGGCCGCCATTGGGCGCGAGAAGGCGGGGGTGATCAAATCTGGGACCCCGGTGGTATCGGGTTGTGAACAAGTGGAAGCTGCCGAGGTGATCCGGCAGCGCTGCGCGGAACTGGGGGCGGAATTACTCGAGGCGGGCCATTTTGGCTGGCTGTGGGGTTTACAAAGCTTGCAGGGGCATTACCTGTTCAATCTTTGCCTGGATGCGGACTGTTTCGCCAGCCTCAGTTCTCCCTTGCTGGGGAAGTTTCAGGTGAAGAATGCGGTGGCGGCGGTGATGGCGGCGTGGCGGCTGAGCCAGGATGGTTTCCAAATAACCCGCTCGGCAATCATCAAAGGATTGCAAAGCACGGCTTGGCCGGGGCGGCTGGAAAAGGTTCTGGAACATCCGCTGGTTTTGCTCGACGGCGCGCATAATCCGGCGGCGGCTCGGGTGCTGGGGGAGTTTATCCAGGAAGAGCTGGGGGGTCGGCGCTTGCGACTGGTTTATGGATCGATGCGGGACAAGGCGATAGGAGAGATCAGCGAAATCCTGTTCCCCCTGGCTGAGGAGGTCTATTTGACGCGTCCCCAGGTCCCGCGCGCGGCCACTGCGGAAGAGATCTTAGCGGCGGCGCGGTTTCATCCCGGGCGGCTGGTCATCGAGCCAGAGCCCTGCCGGGCGGTGGCGCGTGCCTGCCAGGCAAGCTCCCACGAAGATGCGGTGATGGTTATTGGTTCCCTCTTCTTGGTGGGGGCGGTCAAGAAAGCGCTCCTGGAAGGTCAACTTCAGCTCGCCAACCACTCCAGCCCCGCCACCGCCGTAGGACTCGCCTGATCCGGCCATGGAGACAAGCCGAACAAACCCAACCCAAGATGCCCTCAAACCCCATAGCCTCCTGTATTACCTGAGCTATCTGCGCTCCCTCCTGTTCACCAATCTTCTGATTTACTTCTACACCGCGGTCTGTGGAACCCTTTCGCTTTTCGCCTCCCTGCTGGATGACACCGGCCGATGGCAACACACCTTCGCGCGACTCTGGTCCTGGCTGATTTTGACCACGAGTGGCATCCGGACTCGGGTGGAGGGTGTGGAAAACCTGAATCCCCGAAAGACCGCCATCTATTGCGCGAATCACCAAAGCGCGATGGATATTCCCATCCTTTTCGTGAATTTGCCTGTCCAGTTTCGCTTTGTTGCCAAGCGTTCGTTGTTTAGAATGCCTTTCATGGGCTGGCACCTGAAGCGCTCCGGACACATCCCCGTGGACAGGGAACGCCCAAGGGAGGCGATCAGGAGCCTGGACGAGGCAGCAGAAAAGATCCGCGCTGGAAGCTCTGTCTTGCTATTTCCTGAAGGTCACCGGAGTCGTAATGGAAAGATGGGGCAGTTCAAGTCCGGCAGCTTCTACCTTGCTATCCAGGCCGGCGTGCCCGTCGTGCCTATAACTTTGAACGGGACACGGGCGGTGCTGAAACCGGACACTTACCATGTCAGGGCCGGCCAAACGGAAATGATCGTTCATCCTGCAATTCCCACCCGTGGGCTGACGCTCCGGGATGTTGATGCGCTTTCCGGCAAGGTCCGAGCCCAGATAATTTCACGCTTTGTGCCATCTAATGAATAAGCGTCAGGCAGCGCGGTAACCGAGCCCATGGTTGTCACTACGATGGAGTGGGCTGCGAGAGGCTGGCTAGCGTCTGGGGGTATAGTCGTGCTTCCGCTCGACCTCCTCCTTGATGGTGCACAGGGCATGGTTCCACGCCACGTCATGCAGGAATTCTGGAAACAGCGCCCTGACACCGCCCCATAGAGCCCGACTTGCGAAGCCCTTGCCTCTCTTGTAGTCAAAGGCCGCGTAAATGGACAGCCGGCTGTTTCCGTCCTTGGTGGATGCGACGTTGAAGATGAGTTTGCCGTGCTCCGCCAGCCGCTCCTCGAGCTGATACAGCAAGGTCTCGAAGCCGACTCTTTTGGTCAGATGCAGTTCCGCGCTCAACCCGAGGAGCGGTATCCTGTATCGAATCACCGATCCGACTTGGTTCGGCGCCCCTTGGATCTGTCGAACTTCGACCCATCGCAACTTGAGGAACCTCGCATTGGTGTGGCCGAACTTGGCCAGCTCCTGCATGATCTCTTTCTCGGAGCCTCGAATCTTGATCGCATACATCCGTTCGAAGTCAGGCGAGTCGCCAAGCTCCATTTCCAGGCTCGAGGCCAGGACTTCCTTGAGTGCTTCCCGCTTCTCCTTGAGCACCACCGTTGGGTAGCGTCCGAACTCCCCCCATTTCAGACCCAAGAGTGCCTCGAACGCCACGTTCCTTAGCGTGACCACCGCGCCTGCGAGAACGGATCGCAGCACGCCGTAGCTGCACATCTCCCATAACACTTCCCGATAGTCGGCCGTGCCGCTGGCGATCTTCCACAGCACCACGCTCAAAGGCCGGCTGCGCTCATCTCGCACCTTGCACTCGGTGGCAAACGCCTGGTACGTGATGCGGCTGAGCACCGGCCGGGTGAACGCCACCCGGCTCACGCCAAACACCATCCGTCCGAAGCGGTTGTCTGCCGCCAGCCACTTGATGGCCTTCCCGTATCCTTTGGCGAGAGCCTGCTTGTCGATTCCGTCATGGAGCACGGTCTGCGCCAGCCGGCTCGCCGTCACGTGGGCCGAGTACAGGCCGTCTTTGTTCAAGCGCGATCCGACCGCATCGCCGATGATGGCAAACCGGTCGCCGAAGGGGTACTTGGCGGTGGTCACGGTCATCCTGGGAGCACAGGCACAGGCGATGGGAGCTGCCTCGATGCCTGGCAAGATCCGCTCGATCTGAGGCAGGGTCAGAAAATCGTGCACGATCTGCTGACTGTTTCCTGCCAAGACTGCCTCGTCGATTGACTTGCCGATCATGGCGACGGTCAAGAACCTGCCCTTGGGAACGAGCGCCGTATGTTCGAGGGCGAGGTGCTTGGAGGCGTACTCGATGAAGTATATTTCGCGGTGCATATGGCGCGCCAGATACTCCTCGCCCACCTCCAGCTCGAAGATGAAGGCCTTGCGGGACTTGCCGGGAACGAACCCCTGATTTAAACGCTGGAGCGAGGCGATCAGGGCATCGTCGCGATAGTCGAGGCCTCCGTGTGCATTGATCCCGGTAGCGATGGTCACGAAGCCGGCCTCGAGCGGGATCCTCTCTCCGGATTGTGTTCGCACCGTCAGGCGGGGCATCCCCGACGCGGCATAATCAATGGCCTCAACTTTGCCATACAAAACACGCGCGCCTTTTTTGACCGCTTCACCGAGCAGAAACGCGTCGAACCCTCCGGGTCCGCCGCTCCTTCGGCTGGGTAACGAGCCCCTGAATACGGAGTACATCCGCATGCCTTTGGGAACACGAAGCCGGAAGTTCTTCCACTGGCCCTTTATCCAGACGTAGTCGATGCGCCCCTGGATGATCTCCTCCGGAACCACCAGGCCTTGCTCCTCGAGTACCTCATTCAACCTCGGTGAGACGCCGCCCGCGCAGAAGTTGCATCCCCAGCACTGAAAGCCGTCGGTGCCCAGGTCCGTCAGACCACGCTTCTCGACGATGACCACGTCGAGGTGTCGATTCAGACGCTTGGCTTCGCGAAGAAGATGGATGGCGAAGAACGAACCGGCGGGTCCACCACCTACGATGGCAACGCAGTCGTTGTCGCGGAGGCTCCCTGATTGAGAAGAGGCGCGCTGCATGGTCCGAGCCTGTTTGGCAAGGACGCGAGGTCAATTGAGGGCGCCCACAAAAGCCCGCTGCGGCGCAAGGGCAGCATCCTTGTTGAAAGCCATTTTAGGCTGCCTGTGAACGCAAATCAAGCGGTGAGAGGGGTTGAAAATGAGTAGCCGTGCGCAAGGGCAGGGCACTGTGATGGCTGGGCCACTGCGCCTTGGGGTGGCAATTCGAGATGTCAAATTCGAGATTTGAGAGATGCAAGAAGATAGGCGAGACGCCCGTAGTACTGCGGTAATTCGAGATGGCAGATTCCAGATTTAAGAGATGCAAGAACAGGCAAGGGCGCGGCGCGAGGTACATGGGCGAGACGCCCGTGCTACTGCGGTTATTCGAGATCGCAGATTCGAGATTTCAGAGATACAAGCGCCGTTTCCTGAATCCTGAACCCTACTTCCTGAATTCTGCACTTTGTTCTTGACGCGAGGCTGGAGTTGTGATAGCCTATCTTAGTTGCCGTATGAGAAAGCTTGCAAGCGGGCGCGGGAAGGAGGTTCGAAATCGGCCCGGCGGGGTAGGGAAATGGGGCAAAAATACAAAAAAGATACTAAATAGACGGAACGAAGCTAAGGATCTGTTGAAAACACAGGAGTTAGCTTTTTAAGGAGCCCGAAACGAACTGCTCTTTGCAGGCAAAAAACGCTAATCAAAGCGAAATATATGGCCAAGATTCCGCCATTTGCGGGGCGTTGGATGACACTGGAAATTGGAAATTGGAAATTAGAAATTGGAAACTGGAAACTGGGAATTGGAAACTGGAAACCGGAAATTCGGGCAGCCAGTTTCCAGTTTCTAGTTTCTGCTTTATGGCGTTGATCCGCAAACGGGGAACCGGAAAGTCGGAAAGCAGAAATCAGAAATTAGAAAACAAGGCTGCCAGTTTCCAATTTCCAGTTTTTCCTTCCCGTCGTTGGTTTCTCCGTGCAGGCCGCACGACCTGGCTTGACTTTGCTGTGGGCCCGCCAGATACTTAGCTTGGTTGGTCTGCGAATTACGGGGCGAAAATGAACTTCGCTTTCGAGCGGCGCTACCGCGGGCCTGGCCCGACTCCTTTGGGGCCAGTTTCCGTGCGTGCCTGGGAACCCATCTGGCGGGGCGGGATGGGGGTCACCTCACGGCTGCTATTGGTGGGCCTACTGGCGGCGGGGGTTTTCAGTGGCGTGCCGGCTGCTGGTGGCCAGGGCTCGGGTGAACAGGAAATTGCCACCCAGGATGTTCAAGCCCCATTCAAGGTGCAAGTGCAGCGCAACATGGTGGTGGTGCGTGCGATCGTGCGCGACTCGAATGGTCGTCCCGTACCCCGCCTGCGGAAAGAAGACTTTCGATTATGGGACAACGGCAAGCCGCAGGAGATTGACCAGTTCGCCCTCGAATCTTCCAGCCGCCCCTCCGCCATGGCGCGCCCGGCTCCCGGCAAGGAGAAGGAGTCGGGTGAGGAAGCCGCTCCAGAGGCGGGAGCGGCGAATACGACGGCGCGGAACTTCCAGGCGCTTTACTTCGATGATCTCCAAATGACGTTTGAAGATATCGCCCGCGCCCGCGATGCCGCCGACCGGTATCTGGCGGCCACGCTTACTGCTGCGGACAGGGCAGGCATCTTCACCTCCTCAGGCCAGGGCAACTTGGACTTCACGGACGACCGCAGCAAGCTCCACGAAGCCCTTTTCAAGCTCCGACCGAGGCCCACGATCTCCATAGATACAAATTCCTGTCCTGATATTGGTGACTATCAGGCTTACTTAATCGTGCAACAGCACGACCCCTCTGCCACTGATATTGCGATACAAGAGTATGTCCAGTGCAATTGCGGACTCAGCGATAAGAACGGGATGCAAGCTTGTAGCAGCCAAGCGGCAAGCATGGTGCAGGGGGAGGCAATGCGGGTGTTCAATGATTGGGAGACGCAGTCCGAGGCGGTGTTGCGAGGCCTTGAACAAGTCATTCGCCGCACCGCGCTGCTGCCCGGGCAACACAGCGTCATTTTCCTCTCGCCCGGTTTTCTCCTCTACAACCTGGAGTCCCAGATCGCGGAGATCGCGGATCGAGCGCTGCGCTCCAGCGTGGTCATCAGCGCCCTGGACCCCAGGGGCCTGTATGTCATCATTCCTGGTGGTGATGCCAGCCACCAAACTAATGTTATCGCTAGGCGTCCGGATTTGAATAGTAGGAAACAACAGATCATCGAGGAGGGACTCTCCCTGGCCGAGGGGGTTCTTTCCGATCTTGCGGGGGATACGGGTGGCCAGTTCTTCCACAATAGCAACGATTTGGACAATGGCTTCCGAGAGGTGGGGACACTTTCGGACGTTTATTACGTTCTGGCCTTTTCTCCCCGCAACCTCAAGTTTGATGGTCGATTCCACAAGCTGAAGGTCAGCCTGGTGAACCCCGCCGGCTTCACGATTCAGGCGCGACGTGGCTATTTTGCGCCCAAAGCGTCGGTGGATGTGGCCACCAAGGCCAAGGAAGAAATCGAACAGGCAGTTTATTCCCAAGACGAATTGATGGAACTCCCGGTCGATGTGCATACGCAGTTTTATAAAGTCAACGAAGCCGAGGCGCGGCTTGCTGTACTTACCCATTTGGATTTGAGTTCCGTGCATTTCCGCAAGGAACAGGATCGCCATCTGAACAAGCTCACCTTTTTAACCGTCCTGTTCGACCGGGATGGAAAGTACGTGATGGGAAAAGAGAAACTAGTCGAGTTTCACCTTCGCGATACTACACTTGCGAGGTTGACCCAAACCGGAATAACACTGAAGACGGAATTCGACTTGAAGCCCGGGACGTACCTGGTTCGCCAGATTGTCCGGGACTCCGAGGCCGGCCAATTATCGGGGCTGAACCACACGGTGGAGATACCTTATTAGGGGGTGGTGTATGCGTCGAAGAAGCAACTTTGGTTTGTATCTTCTCCTACCGGCTGCCATCGGAATTCTGGGAGCGCGGCTGGTGCTCACTCTTGCCCAGAGCGGGGGAGCGCCGCATGCTCCTCCCCAGGTGGCCGCCACTTCCCCTCAAATCATAAGGGCCGAAGCAAATCTTGTTCTGGTGGACGTCATTGCCACCGACAAGAAAGGGGGATACATCAAAGATCTGGACGTGAAGGAATTCGCGGTCCTCGAGGATAATCAGCCCCAAGTGATTGCCAGCTTTTCGCGCGCCGGAGAGGGCCGGGGTCCTAAAGGGCCGAGCCAGCCCCGCTATATCGTGCTCTTTTTCGATGACTCCACCATGAGCGCCGGAGACCAAATGCTGGCACGGCGGGCCGCAAACCAGTTTGTGGAGAAGACTGCGTCGCCGGAACGCTTGATGGCGGTGGTGGACTTTGGAGGGACAACCCAAGTGGTCCAGAATTTCACCCCGGACGGAGAGAAGCTGAGGCGCGCGACGGCAGAGGTGAAATACTCTGCGGTTTCGCCGAATATATCCACGCCGACAGCCGATCTTGCGTCCACGGGGGCGCCGGGTGCCTTAATTGCGTCGATGGGACAGCTTTCCCTGACTGAAGCCGATTTCGGCGCCCGATCGTTCCTTCTGGCCATCCGTGACCTGGCGAAGACCCTGGGGGCCGTCCCTGGCCGCAAGACGTTGATTCTTTTCTCCGCAGGCTTTCCACTCACCTCGGAACACCAATTTGAGCTCGATGCCACCATCGATGCTGCTAGTCGAGCCAATGTGGCGATCTACCCGGTGGACGTGCGAGGCTTGCAGGCACTACCCCCGTCCCTGTCAGGGCTGCCGCCAGGTGCATTTCTCCTCGATTCGCCATTCCCGCACGAACCAGGATTGCTCGCTTCCTTAGCGGGTTCGCCCGACCCCTGGCCGCAGCATAGCGGGGGCGGGGGCGGTGGTGGAACCGGAGGAGGCGGAGGAGTTGGCGGTGGGGGCGGTGGGACCGGAGGAGGAGTTGGCGGTGGACGTGGTGGTGGAGGTGGGACAGGAGGTGGCGGCGGCACTGGTGGCGGCACCAAGGGTGGCGGCGGGACAGGAGGTGGCGGCGGCAGCGGTGGCGGCACGAAGGGTGGCGGCGGTAGTGGTGGCGGCACGAAGGGTGGCGGCGGCGGAGGCACTGGCGGATCCGGTAATCGCGGTGGCATGGGAGGTTCTTACTCGAATTATCCCGGCGGCACTTCTCAGTGCAACAACTCGATGGTTGCCCTATCGAATCCTCTTTGCCCGCAGAACCGCCTCCGGGGCTTGATTGATCAAAGCGTTTCCGCCAACCAGCAGGTTCTCGACGCGTTGGCTCGAGGGACAGGCGGCTTTACCATATTCAATACCAACGATTTCCTTGCCGGCTTGAATAAGATCGCCAACGAATTGGACGAGTACTACATTCTGGGTTACGTCCCACCCAGCCAAGCGCACGACGGGAGTTACCACAAGATCACAGTGAAGGTGACCCGCGGCGGAGTGCAACTCCGCCACCGTAATGGTTACTACGACTTGAAGTCTCCCGACCTGCTGGCCGGAAAACTCGAGGGGAAAACCCTGGAAGCGCTGGCGGCAAGTTCTCAGCCCGGACAAGTCCCTGTTTCACTCAGTACGCCTTACTTCTACAGTTCGCCGGGCGTGGCGCGCGTGAACATTTCGCTTCAGGTCCCGGCTTCGGCGATCGACTTCGAAAAAGAGAAGAAGGAGTTTCATTCCAATGTGCAAGTGCTGGGTATTGCCTACCGGGAGGACGGATCGGTAGCCGCTCGATTCAGTGATACGGTGAAGCTGGACGTGGAAAAGAAAGACCTGAAGGAGTTTTCCAAAGGGCCATTCAATTATCAGCACACCTTCAATGTTGCACCGGGAAAATACACGCTGAAACTGGTTCTGAGCACCGGCGGGGAGAAATTTGGGAAGTACGAAACAGCGTTGAGCATTGCCCCCTTTGACGGCCAACACCTCGAGCTCAGCGGACCCGCCCTCAGCAACGCTTTTCGTCCCGTGGACCAGCTCGTTGCCAGCCTGGATTCACAACTCCTCGAGGATCAAACTCCGCTGCTCTTCCAGGGTATGGAAGTATTCATCCAGCCGGGCAATCGTTTCCAGCGCGGCGACAAGGTCTCGTTCTACGTCGAGGTGTTTGAACCCCTGATGCAATCGAGTCTTGCGCCCCGTGTGGGGGTGCTCTTCGATATCGTCAATCGCAAGACCAACCAGCAAGTGTATTCCTCGAACACCATACTTGTGGACGCGCTCGCGCGCTCGGGGAATCCCCTGATCCCCGTGGCACGGGAGATTCCCACGGACAGCCTTCAGGCAGGAGAATACCGCCTGGAGGTAAGGGCCCGGAATTCCGCGGGTGGGGCGAGCCCCATACGCACAGCGGACTTCGTTGTCGAATGAGCGTTTCGTCTGTGCGCGGCAGGAAAGCTCGGCTCAATCGGAACGTAGATAACGATAGCATCAGGCGGATGAAGTTTTCGGGCCAGGACAGAGATGCGATTCGAAGTGCGCTACTGGAGTGGTTTCGTCGAAACGCGCGTCCCCTCCCTTGGCGGAAGAGTGGTGATCCGTATGCCGTCTGGGTTTCTGAGGTAATGCTTCAGCAGACCCAGGTGGCGACGGTGATCCCGTACTACCAACGCTTTCTCGCGGCGTTTCCCACATTAGCCGACCTGGCGCGCGCCCCGCTCGAGCGAGTCCTCCAACTATGGTCAGGACTTGGCTACTATCGCCGCGCCCGTCACCTGCACCAGGCCGCCAAGGAACTGGTTCGCCGCTTTGCTGGGGCGTTCCCCCAGCACTACGAGCAGATTCGTTCGCTGCCTGGAATTGGGGATTACACGGCGCGGGCTGTTCTGAGTATTGCCTTCGATCAGCCGTACACCCTGCTGGACGGAAACGTTGCCAGAGTCCTCTCGCGTCTGGCGGCTCTCCAGGGTAATCTTCACCAGTTGGACTTCCGGCGCGCGGCAGAAGCCCAACTCGAACTTCTGCTTGCGCCTCGAAGCTCCGGCGACTTCAACCAGTCGTTAATGGAGCTGGGGCAAACCCTTTGCCTGCCTCGCGCTCCCCGATGTACCGCCTGCCCAGTGCGAAGCTGGTGCCGGGGATATAAATCCGGCCAGCCCCAACTCTACCCCCAGCCGCGTCCCAGGCGCGCGGCGGAATCCCGTTACCTTGCCGCGGCTATCCTCCGGCGCGGACCCCGAGTGGCCATGATGCGCGGCCTTGATGACGGCCTGTTAGATGACCTGTGGAATTTCCCCTCCGCCTTCGGCCGCTCCCGCCCCGAGGCGCTGGCGAGCTTACGCAATAAGCTCGCGGCTGGCGGGAGCGCTTCCGTCACCATCCAGGATTCCATCGCCGAGCTCCGTCACGGCATTACTTATCGCTCCATTCGCGTCCATGCTTACCCGGCGGAGATTTCGTGCCCTCCCCGTAAAGACCCGTTTCAATGGTTTCCTATTTCGAGACTGCGGGAGGCTGCGATTTCGCAACTGGCTCGCAAAATCGCGCAACAGGTGTTTTGACGAGCCTGAATTGCCAATCCAGTGTAGTGCGCGCAAAACTGCTGGACAATGCGCTCGCCGTGCTGTCCACCCAATTACTGGACACTACACCAGCCCTCTTCACCCACAGCCGCCCAGCAGCCTCAAGCCGAGGGGAAGAACACCATGCTGGGAAATACGCCATGCGCTAGAATGTAATTCGGTAGCGAAGCGTTGCTCATGGCAAAAACCGCACAACTCGATCCCGCCACGCTCGTAAGGCTTCAATCCAACATTAGCGTGCAGCGTTACTTTGAGATTTCGCTGCTGCTGACCCTGGCTACGGGATTCATCACCCTCACCATGACGGGCAAGTTGGACACGCTCTCGATTGTGGTGGTTTCCACCGCGCTGGCCGTGAAGCTCTGGAGCTACTCTCGCGAGGCAGACTATTCCCTCTCTCCGCGCACGGTCACGCGGATTTCCATCTTTTACATCTTCTTTTACGCCCTCGACTTCTTGATCTTCGCGCCGGGCCTGAGCGCTTTGGACAGGATGCTGGCCGCGACCGTTCACCTGATTCTGTTCACCACCGTCGTCAAAATCTTCTCGGCACGAACTTATCGCGACTACGGTTACCTCGCCACCCTATCTTTCATGATGATGCTGGCAAGCGCTATCCTGACGGTCAGCACAACTTATTTGATCTTCTTCACCCTGTACGTCATCTTCGCCATCTCGACCTTCATCAGCTACGAAATCAAGCAAGGAATGGAGTCGGCGTCCCGTGCGCCGGAAGGCCCTTTCCGAAAACCTCGACAGAACCGGACAGCCGTCGAAGGGGCGCTGATGAGGGCAGCCGTGGGTTTAGCTGCCGGCATTTTTCTCTTGGCAACGGTTCTCTTTTTCGTCATCCCCAGATACCGGACAGGCTACTTGACCGCGCTCTCCTCCCAGGCCCAGAACATCACCGGCTTCTCGGACTCCGTTAACCTTGGAGACATCCGGAAGATCCTGCGTTCCCCTATGGTTGTCATGCGCGTCACCTTAGAAGGAGATCCCAGACAATTCCAGGGTGTGAAATGGCGGGGTGTGGGTTTGACCAGTTTTGACGGCACCCACTGGTTTAACGACAACACGGAGCAAATACCCATTACGCCGGCCGCCGAACAACACTTTGTTCTGCCCCAGCTCGAGGGCTGGCAGAGCCGTTCACGGCGACTGCTCCGCTACCATGTGTTGCGCTCGGCGCTCTCCACCGACGTGCTTTTCGCCGCCCCCACTCCCCAGGAGGTTATGGGCCGGTTTCACTTGGTGAATGTCGATGAGACAGGCTCCCTGCATAGCCCTCAATATGCCTTCTCGCCTCTGGCTTACGATGTGGTTTCGGAAACAGGGCTTCCTTCGGCCCGGGAGTTGCAGCGCGCCTCCACGAAATACCCCGATGATGTCCGCTTGGTGTATCTCCGGCTCCCCAATCTGAACCCCAAGATTACGGAGCTTGCCCGGAGAGTCGCATCGACTGCCACGAACAATTACGACCGCGCCACCGCGCTTGAGAATTACCTGCGAGACAATTTCCGATACACGCTCGACCCGTCAGCCATTGAGCCCGAAGACCCCCTTGCCAGTTTCTTGTTCAAATCCAAATCAGGATACTGCGAATACTTTGCCGCCTCGATGGCCGTGATGCTTCGAACGCTCAACATCCCCTCGCGGCTGGTGAATGGCTTTCAGACGGGTTCTTATAACCGTATCGGCAAGGATTTTGTGGTCCGCGCTCGTGATGCCCATAGCTGGGTGGAAGTGTATTTTCCGAATTACGGCTGGATTGCGTTTGATCCCACCCCTGCGGACCCCAACCCCATCCGCGCCGGAGCATGGGACGATTACCTCGATGCTTTGAACCTTTTCTGGAGCGAGTGGATTGTCAACTACGATTTCAGCCATCAAGTCCGGCTGGCGCGGCAGGTGGAACAAACCTCCAGGAATTTCCAGCAGGAATTCCGGGACCGCACCGACGAGCTTAGACATCAGGGGGTGCGGGCGGCCTACCTCGTCGAAGCGTGGCTGATGTCGCACAAGCTTTTCATGCTCTTATTAATGGTGCTTATCCTGGCAGCCTTGATGGCTGGCGAAAAGGGCGGTTCGCTGGCCGAAATCCGGTTTTTCTGGGTGTGGAAGTTCGGACGCCGGGAGCTCGCACTGAGCCCGCGCCAGGCCACCATGACTTATCAAAGGCTGCTGAAGACCCTGCGCAAGAAAGGCTATCGAAAGCCTGCCGCGCTCACACCCTGGGAGTTCGCTCAATCGTTGTTGGGGACGCGTCTCGGATCAGGCGTCTGTGAGTTTACTCGCCTCTACAACCTGCTCCGCTTCGGCCAGGCACAAGTCCCCATAACGCGGCTGCGGCAGCTTCTGGATGAAATCAGCAGGGCCTGAGCGCAGTGACGAGGAGTGACGAGCAGAAGCCACAAGCCGCCCATGAGGGACAAAAGGGGGAAAAGGGCAAAAAGCGAAAAGGGTCGAGACTCAAAGCGTTCTACCAGACAGGTCCGGTTTTGTGCCTTACCCCTCTAAGCCTCTGGCCCCTTCGCGCTTTTCGCCTGGCACCGAGTTTCAGCTATTTCCACTCCCACGACTTCTCCCTAGTATTTCCGTTGGCATCGACTTCAAACTCGAACACAACGGCGAGAGTGTTCAGGCGCGCCAACTTCGGAGATGCGGTGCTGTAGTAAACCGCGCCCCGATAACTGACGGCGCCGCCGTCCAGGAACTTCCCCACACCCTGGCCCCTCCAGGTGGCGGTCTCGCCATCCTGCGTGATGACGACCGCTTGTCCCTCTCCGTACAGGCTTCCGTCCGGCCTCCCCTCCGACCAATAGGTTGCGATAGTGCGGGCACCCATCCCCAGGAGCTTTCCGTCGGCCTCGAATGACACTTCAACCTTGAATCCAGGGCTCGCCGAAAGCACTCGCCTTGCCGTCCGCTTCCCGTGCGACTCAGAAATCAGTTCTCCGAGCATAGTCTTCCTCCTTGTTTAGCTGAGATTCCCGTTTTGTTTGGGATAGGGACAAATATACCCTGGAATCGCCCCATCGTCAAGCTGCCGGGACACCGCCACCCCCGATTTTGTTCAGCGTCGCAAGATTGGAGGCGACACGCCGCAGTTCCTGGCGTGTCTTACGGCTTTCTCCCCGTGAGCGCAGATTCTCGAACGCCCTCTCGACTGTCTTTTCCAATGCAACGGCCGACACTCTGCGCGGAAGTATGGCGAACACTTTATCGTTCAGTTTGGATTTCGGAGGAGCGTCGCCGCCCAGCAAACAAACCACATGCCGCGAGTCGGAGGAGGCGGATCTAACCCTCTGAAAAACAACCAACTATTGTTCGATAAGACAATGAACCCTTTTCGGCCAACTCGAATCTAACTTAGTGTAAGTGGTCTTGAAGAAAGGGAAGGGTAAACGAGAAAATGGTTACGTATTTGAGCATCGTGTTTGGCCACTTGTTGAAGTTGGTGGCTGTTGCAGCCGGAGCCATTTATGCGGGGATGGTCCTGATGAGGTATCGTACGGACAGGCCACACTACCGCCTCAGTTTCGAACTTCGAGACCCCGCAAGGTCGGTGCAGCATTTGGTGGTCTGGCTGGGTGTGAAGGTTCTCGCCGCCTGCCTCCGGTTTGCAGGGGCTATTTTCAACATGCTTCTTGAAGCCTCTGCTGAGGTTGGGGAATGGCTTATGCGTCGCAGCCCCACCGTGCAGGAAAGTATCCGCTCCCGCTTCCTCGTGTGACGATTCGCATCCGGCGCCCTGAATGGTTCAGGGGCGTGAGGGGAATGGGCCACTCGCTTTCTCCATGCAACCAGCTCTGTAGACCTACATTCTTCACTTCTTTGTTCCCTGAGTCCGTGGCAGAGTACGATTCCTTTAACGGAGAATCAATAAGCATCACAACCTGCTCGCTGAGCCTAGGGTGAACAACGCCGCGACCAGGATCACAAGCGCCCCGGTCTGGAGGTGGACCGGTCGGCCATGAATCCCCGTCCACTCTCCGGTGACCCCCCAGCGGTTCGCAGCCAAAACAGGGGTAGACACAAGAACCGGCCAACCGATGATGGGACCCAGGGAACCCCTCGGGTTTGAGGTCCAACGATCTGTGAGCGGTGGGAAAGTCGACTAAAGCAAGGTATTGTCGAAGACTCTTCAGTTCCCGGCGCTTCTTTGGCAGAGGGCGGTTGGGTAGAGATTTCTTCCGAAGCTGGAGCGACGAGGCAGGAGTCCCGGTGTGTTAGTAAGATCACAGAGACCTGAGTGCATGGACGGAGCGCAGAGCCCGAGTGAGGAACCAGCCTCCCGTTGGCGGAGAGCAGCGACTGAGTGCCTGTTCTTTTCGATCTTGCTTGCGCTGGTTTTTCAGACAAGTGCTGCCCAGCAGCCCGCCGACTACTTCAAGATAGTCGTGGTTGATCAGGACACAGGGCGCGGCGTACCACTGGTCGAGCTCCGAACCACCAATGACGTCTCCCATTATACGAATACCGCTACGCAGAGGGTACTCGTATCTATTCGACTAAGTCCAAAATAAGCGATCACCAACCGCAGCGGTCAGCGGACCCAATCTGCCGCGTGTGGCGGAACCCGATGTCATTGCTGATTTTGGACCTCGAATCCCGCCACTAAATGACGAGACCCGATTCGTATCCGGCAACCCTGCACGTTGTGCAGGCGCAATGGCAATGGGATTTGAGCGACCACGCAAGATAACTTCTGAGATGTAGTAA
The DNA here is from genome assembly GCA_049514395.1 of Terriglobia bacterium. Lineage (GTDB taxonomy): Bacteria > Acidobacteriota > Terriglobia > UBA7540 > UBA7540 > CAVROP01. The sequence continues at coordinate 13,478 of JBEKVC010000014.1, read as the reverse complement.
GCTTTATACGTGCAATTGGGAAAGCCAAGCCGGACGGCCTGGGCCGCAGCCGTTCACCGTGCCGCTCACCAGGTCCTGGAACAGGGTCGCGTCTTCACCGATCCACTCGCTCTGCGTATCCTGGGTGAAGACTCCGAGACCGTAGCTCGCAAGGCTGCGGAGCGACCCTCTGGACGCAGGATGCGAATTTTCATCGCCGTGAGAACGCGCTTCGCGGAGGATGCTCTGGCGGCCGCTGTTGAACGCGGTGTGCGTCAAGTTGTAGTGCTCGGCGCAGGACTGGACACTTATGCCTATCGCACCACATTGCGTGACCGGCTGCGGATCTTCGAAGTTGACCATCCCGCTACGCAGGCCTGGAAACGCCAACGCCTCGTAGATGGCGCTATCCCCATACCGAGCTCGCTGACCTTCGCTCCCATCGATTTCGAACACCAGACTCTGGCCGAGGGCTTAGCGGCCGCTGCTTTTGATTCGGCGCAGCAGACCTTCTTTACCTGGCTGGGCGTCGTGCCTTACCTGACCGAGGAAGCCGTATGGTCGACCCTCCGCTTCATCGCGAGTCTTCCGAATGGCGCACACGTCGTTTTCGACTACAGCGATCCTCCGGCTTCATTGTCGGCGGAAGCGCGCATCAACCACCAGAGGCGCGCGACGCACGTCGCCGAGTTGGGTGAAGCTTGGCTCAACTACTTCGAAGCGGACGAGCTCCGAGCCAAACTGATGGCACTCGGGTTCTCTGAGGTCGAGGACTTGGGGCCTCCCCAGATAGCCGCCCGCTACTTTCCAAATCAGGTGAGTACCCTTCCCAACAAGGGCGGCCATATCCTACGCGCGACGACGATCTGAAGGTACGCTAATTGGTGCACCGATTGGCTTTGACGGGCTTCAATGGGGTTCATTCACGACTTCCAAAGCAGTCACGCTCGCATAATCCTTCACCGGAACGAAAGCAAGCATTAGCTTGCCTTCAGCATTGGGCTCGAGGTTATCAAACGTCTTCTCCACTGCGATGAAGGGCCCACCCGCCGCGTTGAAGATGTCGAAGTTGCGAAGCAGGGCTACCCCGTTGCAGTAGACATCGAAGACCCGACTCCCGGCTCCACCCTCCAACGAACCATTCTGGTCAGGCAAACTGGGAATCCGGTTCTCGACACCCCAATAAGTCTCCGCAAATCGTAGCGTGACTCTGTATTTGCCCGGGGCGACCGGAATCGCGTAACTGAAATGGCCGTACCGCTCGGCGGAGTAAAGGCTGGGATCCGAGGTTCGGCTGACCGGCTTAGCAGTAATATGCACGGCCAGTTGCCCGCCGCTGTAATAGCGGTCGGGACTCCAGATGTTGCCTCCGTGGTCGGTGTAGGAATTATTCTGAGCCACGATGCGAATGGGATTGATCTTCCCCGCTGGCGCCGGCTCGATTTCGACCGCATTCAGAATCGGCGAGTCGATGAGCGCCTGAAAGCTCAAATGCAGATAGCCGTCCGCAGCCGGGGTCACGTCTTTGAAAACTCGCTCATCCCCGATGTTGTTCCCCCCGGCGTCTTTGATGATGTCGAAGATCCTGAGTAGGGGCTTCCCGTTCAGCAGAACATCGAACAGGCGGCTGGCTTCCCCGCCGCCGGAGAGGCTTCCGGGCCCATAGTGCGTCTCCACAAAGTACAGATGCAGCTCGTAGTTGCCGGGCTTGAGCGGAATATGGTAGGAGAAATTCCCCGAGCGGAAGGTCTGGTACAGCGTCATATCCGGCGCGCGCGCCACAAATTGCGGCGGCTGGCTGGCCGTCCCGCCCCCGGAATAATAGCGGTCACCCAGCCAGAAATTCCCCGCGCGGTCGATATACTTGTCCTTGGGATAACCGCACAGGATGCGCACGGAGTCCAACGCTCCTGCCACCACCGGGGAGCTTGCCAACGAGGAGGCACTGGCCGCCGGCGGTGCCTTTACCAAGGCCCCCAAGTGCTTCCGCCATTCAAGGAGAATTCCCGCCATGACAACGGCAACAACAAGCCCTCCCAAGGCAATAGGCAAGCCATGAAGACCCGACGGCTTGGTATCGGCTGTAACTCCCTGGCCCATCTGCTCCGGGAATTCGAAGTTCTGGCTTTCGCGGACTTCGGAAGTTCCCGAATCAGCCTCAAGCTCAGTTGAAGGCATTTCGTCTCGAGGAACAAATCGCGGCGCATAGTGCCCGGGGTCAATCACAATGTGGAGGGGGTGCCCGGCTCCTTCGCCTTCGTAATACTCCTTCAGCTTCCTCCGAAGCCGGTGGACTTCAACCCGCACGATGGCGTCTCGGTTCTGGTCGAAATCCGTTGCTCTTCCCAGGGCTTCCGTGGCGAGATTGTATTCCTTGATTCGGTCGGCCCTGCCCAGGAAGTACTCGTCGCAAATGTATTTGAGCAGCTTGGCCTGCCCAGGGGCTTTGGCGAAGATGCCCGAACTGAGAACATTCTCGAGCTCGCCCCTCTCGTCGTGGTTGTGAACCAGCATCGCCATATCCGTAGACCAGAGGCAAAAATCTGGCAGAAAGATATCACCAAGCGCCATTGGTTGTAAAGTGCAGACATCGAGTCATGTTAAATGTTACCGGTGAGGTCCCGTCAAGCCGTCCGCAGTGTAACCCAGGGGAGCAGTTCCGGGGAGGGAGTTAGCATGGGACGGCGAAGCAAATGGGATATGATTGTCTTTTTTTTCACAGCTTCTCCGGGGTGGGTGAGGCGGTGGCGCTGGCAGGACTGCGGGGCCAGCAGGCAAGTGTGAATGCGTTCGAGCTGAACTGCCGCATCGAGGAGAGACGGGAGGCCATTTACGAGCTGGCGCCGCGGAGGCTGAGTCCATCGCGAGCCTCGCGTCCTAGCCAGCCCTCAACTCTCCCGACCGTTGAACGACAAGGACAAGGCATGGATCTCGAGTAAGACTTTAGATGGATTGATGGCTCGCGGGAAAGTTACGTTCTTAAAAGGCTGGACACGGGGCGTTACCCGTTACAGTTGAAACCGCAGCCGTTTCGTACTGAAAACAAGCCAGTTATTGAAGTAACGAGCAGTAAACGGAAAATTAACAGGTTTAACCTTGTGTTACTGCGCACCTGTTTGGTATATGCGCGGCGGAAGGCTGCGTGTGTAAGTCTTGTCGGTCTTGGGTCCCATCAGAGACGAAGGGAGAAGAGGTACATGAAAAAGCATCATCGGCACGAATCCGGCTGTCTCCATCCTAGGCGGGCTCTGGGAGCGCGCCCAGTTAGATGCGGGGCAGCTTATGTAGTGCTGTTTATTGCAGTCCTAGTGCTTTCTCAACTGCCCGCGTTCGGTCAGGTGGCGACCGCTTCATTGAGCGGCACCGTTGTTGACACGACGGGCGCGGTTATTCCCGGCGCCAACGTGGCGCTAAAGAACGAGGCCACCAACGCGACTCAGAACTCGGTTTCGAACAGCGTTGGTGTCTTCAGCTTCCCGCTCCTTCAGCCGAGCTCATACACGGTGACGATTTCGGCGAAGGGGTTCACCACCTGGGAGCAAAGGAACATCGTGTTAAACGCCTACGACAGCAGAACGCTGCCGAACATCGCCCTGAAGGTGGCCGGGGCGACGACGACCGTCGAAGTCGTGGGCGCTGTCGCCGCCCTGGCGCCGGTGGACACTGGCGAAAACAGCACGTCCCTGAACCAGAACATGGTGAGCGAACTGGCGATCCAGGGCCGCGATGCGGCGGAGCTTATCAAGATCATGCCTGGCATGGGGATGGCCAACGGCCTGAGCCAAGGTCAATGGAACAGTCTAACCACGGCAACCAACAGCGGTCCCGTTGGCCAGTATTCGGCGAGCGGGACTCAGCCTTACGGCGGCTTGCAGTTGACCGTGGACGGTGGAGTTATCGTCGATACGGGGAACCAGGGTACGCAGACGGCGAACATCAACCAGGATCAGACCGCTGAGCTGACGGTTCGCACCTCGGCCTTCGACGCCGAATTCGCTAACGGACCTGTCACCGTCAACGCTACCGGCAAGAGTGGGGGATCACAACTCCATGGCGGACTCTACACCTATATGCGTAACGGAGCCCTCAACGCCGAGGATTCCAACTTCAAGTCGCATGGCGCGAAGAAGCCGAACGACCATTATTTGTACCCCGGCTTCGATATTGGCGGCCCGGTGCTCTTGCCTTTCACCGACTTCAACAAGGGCCGTGACAAGCTGTTCTTCTTTGGCGGCTTCGAGTACATGGTCCAGCACCCGGAGGGCTCGCTGTTAAACAGTTATGTGCCCACTGCGGGCATGCTGACGCCGAACTCGGCTGGCAACTATGACTTCAGTCAAAGCCAGCTCCCCCCCTTGAGCACCGGTTGGAATACGTCGGTTACGCCCTGCGCTAGCAGCCAAAGCGGCCAGTGGTGGTACAACAATTTCTGCAACAACAGTGCATTTCCCGCCGCGGCGTCGATGGTAGCCAACGGGCAGATTCCCGCGTCGCTGGTTGACCCGATCGGGCTGGCCTATATGAAGCTCTTCCCGCACCCCAACGTTAGTCCAGCCGCTACTGGCGGGTACGATTACCAGTTCATCAACGCTCCCCCGGTGGACCGCTATGAGATTAAGGTACGCGGCGACTACAACATCACGCAGAATACGAGGCTGTACGTCTCTTACAACCGCCAGCACGAAATAGACCAAAACAACCTGGGCGTCTGGTGGATACCGGCCGGAACCGTTCCCTACCCCTCGGCCTTCCCGGCCATCCAAATCTCCGACCTCTGGTCCGCGAGCCTGACGCGCGTGTTCACACCCTCGCTGACCAACGAAACGACGTTTAACTACACCTCGTTTATTAACCCCGTAAAATTCGCGAACCCCGCGGCGGCTAATCCCGCCAACCTGGGAGCGTTAGCCAACCTTAAGCTCCCCTTCGACGCTGGCACCGCGCCGATGATCCCGAACACCTTTAGCAGCGGCGGCTGGGGCGTAGGCTCCATGCCCATGTTCTGGGCTCCGGGGTTTGCCGCTGGTTTTGATAACGGCGCTTTCGGCGCTCTCAAGCAGGTGCCTTCGCTCTCGGATAACCTGGCCTGGGTAGTGCACAAGCACACGTTGAAATTCGGCTTCTACTGGGCCCGGTGGGGCAACGAGCAAACTGACGGTACTTGGGAGGGCAATAGCGGCTTCCCGCAGGGGAGCTTCGAGTTCGACAATTGGGCTCACTATACAACCGGGAATACCCTGGCAGACATGCTGCTTGGCAACGCCGCGAGCTTCAACCAGTATAGCCTGGATCCGGTCCACGACGACTGGTTCACCACGATCGCGGCTTACGCGCAGGATCATTGGAAAGTAAGCCGCCGGCTGACACTGGACTTCGGCCTCCGTCTCGACCACTTAGGCCAGTGGTCTCCTGATGGTGATCAAGGAGTGGCGGTGTTTAATCCGAAATTGTGCGCAAGCGTGTCCGTAGGGCCTACGTGCATTGGGAATAACCTGCCAGGTTTCACCTGGCATGCCATCAACTCCAGCATTCCCACTTCGGGTTGGATTTCGCCGACTTTCTACTACGACCCGCGCGTGGGCGTTGCGTACGATATGTTCGGGAATGGTAAGACCGTCCTGCGCGGCGGCTTCGGCGTTTACCGTTACCAGGTCGCGTACAACGACGTTAACGGAGGCGAGGTTCCGCTGGGCGTTCAGATTTTCGGGACCACCTGCAACGTTCAGGGGTGGGCCTCCATCGCGACTCCAGGCTGCCTGCCAACTACGTCAACCGGGGCACTTCCTGCATCGAACAGCGGCCTCTCCGAGGGCGCGATGGCGTTCGGCGATAACAAAACCCCCTATACGGCGAACTGGGACTTCCTCATTGACCAGCGCTTGCCATGGAACTCGCTGTTGGAGATCGGATATGTTGGCAACGCCAGCCGCAACGAGCTGATCGCCGCCAACGCGTCCCAGGTCAACAGGATGCCGCTGGGCGCGTACTTCAAACCGGATCCCGTGACGGGGATCGCCTATTGCAATGCACCCTTCTACCAACCCGCGGGCTGTGTGACAGGTGGCATCCCCGGCAGCGCGGTTGTGGACTACGAGCCGTACAATTACAGCGGCATCAATGTCAACGGCCACGGCAGCTACTCCAACTATAATGCCCTCCAGATTTCGTGGAACAAGCGGGCCGGACGGGTCACCATCATGGCGAACTACACGTGGAGCAAAATCATGGGCATCCGCGACGGCCAAACCGACAACGGTGGCAACGGCAATGGCGCCCTCCTCGACTGGTACAACCTGAAGAATAACTACGGCGTGCTTGCCTACGACCACACGAACATCTTTAATGCCGCGTACGTATTCCGCCTTCCCGAACCGGTCCATGGCGACTCATACGGCGAGAAGATTGCCAAAGGGTTCGCCAACGGATGGGAGATCTCCGGCGTGACCCAACTCCAGAGCGGCGCACCGATCCAGCCGAACACCGGCGGCACTCTGAACGCGAACCTGGGGCCCGGCATAGGCACAACACAAAATCTGGGCGTCAACAATTATGGCCTCGCTCCTATGCTGACCTGCGATCCTCGGAAGGGTTTGGCGTCCGGCCAATATTTCAATCCCAACTGCTTTGCCCCACCCACGCAACAAGGGGTGATCGGAGACATCATTTGGCCGTACATCAAAGGCCCCGCCTACTTCGACAGTGACCTTGGTATATACAAGAACTTCAAGATCACCGAGCGGCAGGGTATCCAATTCCGCTTCCAGGCTTTCAACTTCCTGAACCATCCGCTGCCGGATTTCACCCTGAATGGCAACGACTATGATTTGAGCTTTAACAACAACGGGACGCTCAGCATGAAAAACACGAACACCAGCCTCACGGGCAAGCCCATGTACACGACGGGTCGCCGCGTATTGGAATTCAGTCTCAGGTACACCTTCTGAGGCGACTGGAACGATCAGCACGGCAAGTGGGGGGATGGCGAAGGCCATCCCCCTTTTTTTGTCATGTGTTTCGGCGCAGAGGCGGGGCGCGGGACACAGGACCAATCAGGAAGGCCTCGTAACGGCGGGGCTGAAGCCCCGCCCTTCCAGACCCGTGGTGAGAAATGCGGGTCAGGCACCACAGACTCCACAGACTGGGGACAGTTGATTTGCATTCCGTTTCGTGCTAAGTTGACCAAGTCAGGGTAGACAAGACCAAATCCCAGCCAAGGAGATGTGCCATGGTGCGGAGTTGTTCTTTTTCTTGCACAGCAATGGTCTGCGGCGCGGTGCTCTTCTCTGTGGCGTTCGCCTCCCCCGGGCAGCTGCACAACATCACCTTGCGTGGTCAGGTCCGAACCAGGGATGGGCAGGTGATCCCTGTGGGGGTGACCGTTACGCTTGAGACGCAAGAGGGCATGCCCATAATGAGCCTTGCGGTGGATTCGAGCGGGAACTTTGAGTTTGCTGGGCTCGTCGCCGGGAACTACAACCTATCCGCGAAGGCTGGCGACTTTCAACCTTACGAGCAGTCTCTCGACCTTAGCCATGCCTGGATCATCTTCTACAGCGTCAAGATTGTCCTTTTGCCCCTTGACAAATCCAAAGTCAAGCTCAGCGCTCTGCCCTCGCTGACCGATCAGGCGGCTCCGAGAAACGCCCGCAAGGAGTTTGAGAAGGGAACGCACGCCTGGCGGGAGAACAAGCTGACGGAAGCCCGGAACCACCTCGAAAAAGCAGTCGAAGAGTACCCGTGCTACGCGCGCGCGCAGGCCGCTCTGGCGGAAGTTGATCTTGCCGACCACCAACTGGACAGGGCCGAGGCCAGGTACAAGCAAGCCATCCACTGTGACGGCGCCTACTTGGATGCCTTTTACTCGTTGGCGCGGCTTTATATGACTGAGAACAAGCCCCAAGACAGCGAGACCATTCTTCGCGAGGGGCTGCGGCTGTCGCCGAATGCTTGGCTCTTTCACTATCAACTCGGAACGGTCCGTTTTGCCAGGGGGGAATACCAAAAGGCCTCGCGGGATTTTCTTACCGCGCAGTCACTCCATCCTGATATGCCGGCGGAGTTTCACGCCAAGCTTGCCAACACATACCTGAAGACGGGCGAATACGGGAAGGCTCTGGCCGAGGTTGACACCTACCTGCGCCTAAGCCCGCAAGGGCCGTACGCTACTAGCGCTAAGAAGATCTCGGAGGTTTTGCGGAGTGGCGGCGTGACCAGCGCCGAGCCGGAAGCGAGGGCCAGTTCCACCAGCAAGCCTTGACGGGAGTGACCCACACCGGTGCACCCGGACGACGTCCCCTAGGCCTCGCCCGAAGGCGGACGACTTAATCTGAATCCGGCGCCACCAGCTAAATAAGAACTCGTCGACACAGAACTCGCCGAAGGCTTGCTGAAAGCCGGCGAAACAGGTATGCTGCGCCTTACGCTGAGACCCCACGAAGAGTGGGGTTTCAGCACAATGCCCCGCGGGGCGCGAAACCGCATTCTTAGCAGTTGCTTTCACGCCGGATTCAGGTCAACACTTGTGTCACCAACACCATCTGCAATAGAGGATTTACCTTGATTATCGGCAATTACGGCTTCACCTTGCCCACAATTCGGCGCACTTTCACCCGGCGTGAGATGTTGGCGCTGTTGGGGGCATTCTGGATGCCGCGTGCCCGCAGCCGCGCTTCTCAGCGTGCTCCCAGCAGCTCGTCTCCGCGGATTCGATTCTCACTGGAGAGGGTGCCTTTCCGCCACGAGAATGATGAAACCCTCGCTGCTCCCCACGCTCCCGCCACGATGGCGGGCGGGGTCGCCGTTTTTGATTACAATAAGGACGGCCGCCCCGACATCTTCTTCACCAATGGCGCGAATATCACCACGTTGAAGAAAGACTCGCCGAAGTTCTCGAACCGGCTTTTCCGCAATGACGGTCACGGGGTGTTCACCGACGTCACCCCGCAGGCGGGCCTGGCGGGCAGCGGATACGACAACGGCGTGGCCGTCGGCGACTACGACAACGATGGATATCCCGACCTCTTCGTGGCGGGCGTTCACCGGAACACCCTTTATCACAACAACGGCGACGGAACCTTCACCGACATCACGGCCAAGGCGGGTCTGGACCGCTCAAACGACCCCGAGTACGGCCAGCTCTGGACCATCACCGCCGCCTGGGTGGACGTCAACAATGACGGACTGCTCGACCTGTTCGTGCTCAACTACCTGCAATGGGATTACCAGAAGGAACCCCTCTGCGGCTTCGCCGATACCTATGATTACTGCAGCCCGAGGTTTTACAAGGGCCTGCCCAATCAGCTATTTTTGAATAAGGGCGATGGAACCTTTCAAGATGTATCGGAGGAATGGGGCATTCGCGCTCATGTGGGCAAGGGAATGGGCGTTGGGATGGCAGACTACGACCTGGACGGACGGCCCGACCTTTTCGTGACCAACGACGCCTACTACAATTTCCTGTTTCATAACACCGGCCAGAAATTCGAGGAGGTGGCGCTTCAGGAAGGCGTTGCCTTAGCGGAAGACGGGGCGTTCATCTCGGGGATGGGTTTGGATTTTCGGGACTTCAATAACGACGGTTACCCGGATATCGTGACCGTGGCCCTGAATAATCAGACTTTTCCTATTTTTCGCAACCTGGGCGGGCGCGGGTTTGAGGAAATTACTTATGAAAGCGGAATGCGAGAGCTTAGCCGGTCGATGAGCGGCTACGGCCCGGGCCTCTTCGATTTTGATAACGATGGATGGAAGGACCTGTTCGTGACGCGCGGGCATGTGGAGGCGCTGCCGAAACCCGGCACGGAGATCGAGCAGTACAACACGGTCTTTCGGAACCTGGGCGCGGGCGGGAAATGGCAGGCTTTGACCGAGGAAGCGGGGCTGAACGCCTCTCCTCCCGCACGCCACCGCGGCTGCGCCTTCGGCGACTTCGACGGCGACGGCCGGGTCGATGTAGTGGTCACCGCGCTGGGAAGGGAGGCGGAGATCTGGATGAATCGAAGCGAGGGCGCCGGCCACTGGCTGGACATTCAGCTTGAGGGAACCAAGAGCAACCGCGACGGGATCGGCGCCGTGGTCAAAGTCGTGACCAAGGCGGGGGCGCAGTACAATCACATGACCACCAGCGTGGGCTACGCCTCGTCCAGCCACGGGCCGGTGCACTTCGGGCTTGGGGCGGAGGACAAGGCTGGACAAGTCGAGATCCGCTGGCCGTCGGGCATCGTGCAGACACTCCGGGACGTGGCTGCCGACCGCGTGCTCAATGTGAAGGAATCGTCGGGGCGATAATGCGGGACTTGGACGTGCGCTGCTGCTCCTCGGCGCTGAGTCGGTCAACGATCCGCTTCTCCCGCGCACCATCTTCCGGCCGTTTCAGGCGGTAATAAAGCGCGACGAGCTCAACGTGCGGTGGCAGCCAGTCCGGCTCGTTGCGCACGACTTTTTCGAGGTCTTTCACGGCAGCGTCGAGCTGACCCTGCGCGCGTTCGACCCGCGCCAACTCATAGCGAGCGACCCCCGATGCGGGGTCGAGCTCGACCGCCCGCTCGAGTTGCTGTTGGGCGGCATCCAACTGGCGCTGGTCGTACAGAACTGCGCCAAGACGCAGCCGCGCCTCAAAATCATTAGGGTTGGCTTCAAGCGCCTTTTGAAAGGCGCCCGCCGCCCCCTGGGAATCGCCGGAATTGTCCATGATCATGCCGCCCAGGGTGTAAAGGCCGGGAAGATTCGGGTTGAGACGCATTGCCGCATCAAAGTTGCGCCGCGCCTTGTCGAAGGCAGCGAGCTTGAGATACGACTGTGCAGCCAGCATGTACGCCTCGGTGTTGTGTCCCTGCTCTGCGACCTTTTCGACTCGCTCCGCGCCCTCTTCGGTGCGATCGGAGCGAATCAGCGCCGATCCCAGTGCCCACTCAAGGTCGAGATTACCGGGGTTAGCCTTCTCGAAGGGCATCAGAAGGGAGATGACCTCCGCGTCGCGGCCCAGGCGCACATAGCATTGGCCTAGCAACGTGGCGACCCGCACATCGCCGGGCTCAGCTTCGTGCAGAGAGCTGAACTCGCCAGCCGCAAGGGGGAAATCACCTTTCTTGTAGTAAGCGAGCGCCAAGTTGAGGCGGAGGGCCGGATTGCCGGGGACCTGCTCGAGTGCGGCACGATACTGGACGATAGCCTCGTCGAAGCGGCCCAGAGAGGCGAGTACGACACCCAGATTCGCGCGCGCCGCGGTCATCTCCGGATGAAGTCGAATGAGTTCCTCATACTTGCGTATGGCCACCGTCGTCTCTCCGCGCTGCTGGGCCGCGTACGCATCCTGGAAGAGCTGTTGCGGACCAGGTCCCTGCGCAAAGGTAACGAGGGCGAAGGTCAGGATGGATAGCGCCCCGAAAAGACCAAGTCCCGCGATCGAAGAACGCAATGAGGAGAACATTAATGCCGCACTGTGCGGCGCCCTCCCCAATCGGCAAATCTGGCAACGCAAGAGCGCCTCCCTATGTTTTCGAGCTCGTAACACTGCACCCATAAGTTTAAGCCCAAAACCTCTCTATGGGATGCTCCTTGACCGAGGTTCGATTATTTGTTCTGGTAGCCTGTCCGGGTTGGACGAACCTGGCGTATGATACGGGTTCCATGGCAGCCACCTGCTGCACCAGCCGGAAGAAGAGTCCGGGATCAAACACGGATCCGGCATCCGCCGTTCCGTGAACTCAGGAGACGAATGATCACACGAATAAAACAATACGCCCTTCTACTATCACTGCTGTTGTTGGCGCCGAACGCCGTTGCCCAATGGAATCCCTTGAATCCCGCCAAGGGTATCGAGAGGCAATCCGACGGCGTGCTCTTCACTATGCAGACCGGCCTGCTGCGGCTGGAGGTCTGCTCGGATTCCATCGTCCGCGTTCTCTATACGCCCACATCTTCTTTCCCGGATGTGAAGCATCTTGCCGTGACCAAAACGAGTTGGCCTGGAGCGCACTTCTCGGTGGAATCGACCGACAAAGAGGTGACGCTGAGCACCGCGCAACTTCGAGTCAATGTGGCCCGCAAGGACGGAGTGATTGTCTTCAGTGACGCGGCGGGCAAAAGGCTGATGCAGGACAGCAGCCGGACGATGACCCCCGTCGTGGTCAATGGCGAGAAGACTTACCGCGCCGAAGAGTTCGTGGCGCTGTGGGGCTCGCCGGAAGGCTTCTACGGCCTGGGACAGCATCAGGCCGGGGTGTGGAACTACCGGGGAGAATCGGTGGACATCGCACAGGACAACTCCAACATTTCCGTCCCCATGCTGCTGTCAACCAACGGCTACGGCCTGTTTTGGGACAACCCTTCCCGCAGCCGCTTCAACAACCGCTTCATGCAGTCGCTCTATATCAGCTCGGAAGTCGCCGACCAGATCGATTACTACTTCATCTACGGCCCGGAATTCGACCAGATCGTCGCCGCTTACCGCGAGCTGACCGGCGCGGCTCCCATGTTCGGCAAATGGGCGTATGGCTTCTGGCAGTGCAAGAACCGCTATCAGTCGCAGAAAGAGCTGCTGGAAGTGGCGCACAAGTACCGCGAATTACACATCCCCGTCGATAACCTTGTGCAGGATTGGTTCTGGTGGAAAATCAAAGGAGACTTCGAATTCAACGACCACTATCCCGACCCCAAGGGCATGATCGACGACCTGCACCGCAACCATTTCCATCTGATGATTTCGGTATGGCCCTATTTCGATCCCGGCTCGAAAGTCTATGAGGAGATGGACAAGCGCGGTTACTTTATCGACCGCACCAAGGCAGCCGCCTTTCATCCTGCAGGAATGGCCCTGTATGACGCTTTCAATCCCGCTGCCCGCAAGTTCTACTGGCAGTTGATGAACAACGTGCTGTTCAAGATTGGCGCGGATGCCTGGTGGCTCGACACGACGGAACCGGAAACGGAGGGGCGTGAAACCAACATCCTGGTGAGCGACAAGGTGGCCGCAGGTAACGGCGCCCGTTACGCCAACCTCTATCCACTGATGACCACCTCGGCCGTCTATGACGGCCAGCGCAGTGTGACCGACCAGAAGCGCGTTTTCATTCTCTCGCGGTCGGCGTATGCGGGCATCCAGCGCAACAGCGCGGCGGCCTGGTCGGGTGATATTAATTCCGATTGGGAAACCTTCAAGCGGCAGATTCCCGCTGGATTGAACTTGATGCTTTCCGGAATTCCCTACTGGACGACCGATATTGGTGGTTTTACGGACGGCAACCCCGACAGTCCCGCCTACCGGGAACTGTTCCTGCGCTGGTTCGAATACGGAACGTTCTGCCCCATCTTCCGCGTGCACGGAACGCGCACCACCAACCAGAACGAGCTGTGGTCTTACGGCGCCGACGCGCAGGAGATTCTGACCCGGTACGACACGCTTCGTTACCGCCTGATGCCCTATATCTACTCGCTGGCGTGGCAGGTGACGCACGCGGGCTACACCCTGATGCGCCCGCTGGTGATGGATTATCGCGAGG
>JBEKVC010000013.1:0-35792 GCA_049514395.1 Terriglobia bacterium | reverse complement strand
CCCACAGCCCATTGAGTACACCGGGATGGAAAGTGTCGATGTCGTCATCGGAGTGAGTCAGGACGGATGGAATGAGCTCCGGGCTAACGGGACGTTGGCTCAATTGACGCCAAGGACACTTCTGCTCCTCGATGCCGAGCTTGAGATTCCCAATGTAACGGGCCGACTGCTCCGGCAACCCTTCCGGCGTGAAGCGACGCCTAAGCGCGCCGCACTGGCTGCGCTTGCATTCTGGCTGGGCATGGGACCAGTCGTCCCCAGCGCGGCGTGGGACGCCGTGGTGGCCTCGCTTCCTGTCGAGCGCCGCGAGGATGTGGCAGCGGCATTGCGGGTTGGGAAGAACCTGGCAGTTCAAGGAGGTGTGGCCGTGTCCTAGCGGAGTGTCCAGTAGGGGGTCGTCACGAAATCACCATCGCATTGGTCGCCGACTAACCCCCTCACCCGTCCCGATCAGATCGGGACACCCTCTCCCCCAAGGGGGAGAGGGCGGCAGGAATCGAATCGGCTCTCCCCTCTCATTCTTGGGGGAGACGGGCCGGGGGAGGGGGTTGCGGTTCGAAAACGGAATGGTTATTCCGTGACAACGCCTAATTGGATGGACCGTGGCACGCCGCAGGCCGGGCGTCATTTGCCGGCAAGATGCCGGCGCTAGAGCTAAGTTTGAGAACCATCGCCTGTTCATTTCAGAACCGAATGGAGCAATGCAATGATAAGAAGCAAGGTAACTATAGACGGCAACGAAGCAGCGGCCTACGTGGCCTTCCGAGTCAACGAGGTCATTGCCATTTACCCCATCACACCGTCCTCCCCCATGGGCGAGTGGGCGGACCAATGGTCGGCAGAAAGTAAACCAAACCTCTGGGGCACCATACCTCGCGTGGTCGAAATGCAGAGCGAGGGCGGAGCCGCCGGGGCTCTCCATGGGGCACTGCAAGCCGGATCTCTCGCCACCACCTTTACGGCCTCGCAAGGCCTGCTCTTGATGATCCCCAACATGTACAAAATCGCTGGGGAACTCACTCCCACCGTGTTCCACGTTTCCGCAAGGACCCTGGCAACGCACGCCCTCTCCATCTTTGGAGACCACAGCGACGTGATGGCGACCCGCCAGACGGGCTTCGCCCTTATCGCCTCAAACTCGGTGCAGGAAGTGATGGATTTTGCTCTGCTCGCGCAGGCCGCCGCGTTGCGGGCTCGCGTGCCCTTCCTGCATTTCTTCGACGGCTTTCGAACCTCGCACGAAGTCGCCAAGGTCGAGGAGTTAACCAACGAAGATATGCTGGCCATGATTGACGAAGAGCTCGTCCAGGCGCATCGGAAGCGCGCCTTGTCGCCGGATCACCCGTTCATCCGCGGCACCGCCCAGAACCCCGACGTTTTCTTCCAAGAGCGTGAGACCGTGAACCCGTTCTATGAAGCCTGCCCGGCCATCGTCCAGGAAGAGATGGATAAATTCGCGCGCCTCGTGGGGCGTGCCTATCACCTCTTCGACTACGTTGGCGCGCCGGATGCCGAGCGGGTCGTCATCCTGATGGGATCGGGAGCCGAAGCCGCCCAGGAAACCGTCGAACACCTCACCGCGCGCGGTGAGAAGGTGGGCGTCCTGAAAGTGCGGCTGTATCGGCCTTTCTCCCTCGAGCACTTCGTCAACTCACTCCCCGCGACCGTGAAAACCCTCGCCACCCTGGACCGCACAAAGGAACCCGGCAGCCCCGGTGAACCACTCTATGTTGACGTCGCGACGGCAGTAAGCGAAGGAATCGCAACTGGCAAGACACCCTTCAAGACCTATCCGCGAATCATTGGCGGACGCTATGGGCTCTCCTCGAAGGAGTTCACGCCGGCGATGGTCAAGGCCGTCTTCGACGAGATGCTCAAGGAGAAGCCTCGCAACCACTTCACCGTGGGCATCGAGGACGACGTCACCCACACCAGCCTCGAATATGACCCGGCCTTTTCGACTGAAGATCCGAGCACCGTGCGCGCGATCTTCTATGGCCTCGGAGCGGATGGGACGGTGGGCGCCAACAAGAACTCGATCAAGATCATTGGCGAGGATACGGACAACAACGCCCAAGGTTACTTCGTATATGACTCGAAGAAAGCCGGCTCCGTCACCATCTCTCACCTGCGCTTTGGTCCCAAGCCGATTCATTCCACTTACCTGATTTCCAAGGCCAACTTCGTGGCCTGCCACCAGTTCACGTTCCTCGAGCGGCTTGACATGTTAAAAGCCGCACAACCTGGGGCCACGTTCTTGCTCAATAGCCCCTTTGGCCCGGAGGAAGTCTGGGACCACCTCCCCCGGACAACTCAAGACAAGATCATCAAGAAGAAACTTCGCTTCTTTGTGATCGACGCTGTCAAGGTGGCTCGCGCCGCCGGTATGGGCGGCCGCATCAACACCGTGATGCAAACATGTTTCTTCGCCATCAGCGGCATCCTTCCGCGCGACGAGGCTATTCAGGCCATCAAGCACGCCATCGAGAAAACTTACGGAAGGCGCGGCGAAGCCATCGTACAGAAGAATTTTGCCGCTGTAGACCATGCCGTCAACCACTTGCACGAGGTCAAGGTTCCGGATCGAGTGTCCAGCGCTTTTGACTTGCGGCGTGCGGTGCCGGAAGAAGCTCCGGAGTTTGTGCAGAAAGTGCTTGCCAAGATCATCGCCGGCGAAGGCGACGACCTGCCGGTGAGCGCCATGCCGATCGATGGCACTTTCCCCAGTGCCACCGCCCAGTGGGAGAAACGAAACATCGCGCTCGAGATTCCGGTGTGGGATGAAGAAATCTGTATCCAGTGCGGCAAGTGCATCCTGGTCTGCCCCCATGCCGTGGTTCGCGCCAAGGTTTACGATCCCGCACTTCTGAAAAACGCGCCCCCGACGTTCAAGTCCTCTGCCGCTCGATGGAAGGAATTCAAGGAATTGAAGTACACGCTCCAGGTGGCGCCGGAAGATTGCACCGGCTGTACCCTGTGCGTTCAAATCTGCCCGGTGAAGAGCAAGAGCGAGGTCAAGCACAAAGCCATTAACATGGCCCCCCAACCGCCGCTGCGCGAAGCCGAGCGCGACAACTGGAAGTTCTTCCTCAGCCTTCCGGAAGTTGACCGGCGCACCCTCAGCCTGGGGCAGGTCAAGGACGTGCAGTTGCTGCAACCGCTGTTTGAATTCTCCGGGGCCTGCGCGGGATGTGGCGAGACGCCCTACGTCAAGTTGATGAGCCAACTCTTCGGCGACCGTGCCCTCATCACCAACGCCACCGGCTGCTCGTCCATTTACGGCGGCAACCTGCCCACTACCCCCTACGCACAGAACCCTGACGGACGTGGCCCGGCGTGGACGAACTCCTTGTTTGAAGACAATGCCGAGTTCGGCATGGGCTTGCGGCTGGCGCTCGACAAGCAAACCGAGTACGCGCGCGAGTTACTGACGCGGCTCTCCTCCAACCTCGGGGACGAGCTCGTCAAGTCAATCCTGAGCGCCGACCAGACGACGGAGTCCGGCATCCAGCAGCAACGCGAGCGAGTGAAGGCGCTTCACGCCAAACTCGCCGGGATGAAGACAACGGAAGCCCGCGACCTCTCGAGCCTTGCCGACGCCCTGGTCAGGAAGAGCGTTTGGATTGTGGGCGGAGACGGCTGGGCCTATGACATCGGCTACGGCGGGCTCGATCACGTCCTGGCTTCCGGCCGCAACGTGAACGTCTTGGTGCTCGACACCGAGGTTTACTCGAACACGGGCGGACAGATGTCCAAGGCTACTCCGCGCGGCGCCGTGGCGAAGTTCGCGGCCGGGGGAAAACCCCGACCCAAGAAAGACCTGGGCTTGATGGCCATGAGCTATGGCAACGTTTACGTCGCGGCAGTCGCTATGGGCTCGAGTGACATGCACACGCTCAAGGCCTTCCTCGAGGCGGAAGCCTATGATGGCCCGTCACTGCTCATCGCTTACAGTCATTGCATCGCTCATGGCTACGACCTTGTCCATGGCCTCGACCAGCAGAAGGCCGCCGTCCTGTCGGGTTACTGGCCTCTCTACCGATACAATCCGGACTTGGCCAGGCTGGGGAAGAACCCCTTCCAGCTTGATTCCAAGCCCCCGGCATTGCCGCTCGAGAAATACATCTATAACGAGACGCGCTACACCATGTTGACACTCAGCGATCCCCAGGCTGCCAAGCTATTGCTGCAATTTGCTGAGGAAGACGTTCGGAACCGCTGGCGAGTTTACCAAAACATGGCCGCTATGCCGATGAATGGCGCGGCGAAGGAGGCGAAATAATGATTGACCTTTCCACTACCTATCACGGGCTCAACTTGAAGAATCCCCTGGTCGTATCTGCATCCCCACTCGCCGAAGAGCTCAGGAATCTCCGGCGGATGGAGGATAGCGGCGCTGCGGCAATCGTGCTGCCCTCGCTCTTCGAGGAACAGATCAATGTCGAAAGCTCCGAACTCAACCTGTTTCTCCAGCAAGGCACGGAAAGCTTCGCCGAATCACTCACCTATTTCCCTGACATGACAGGATACAACCTTGGTCCGGATGGCTATTGTGAGCACGTCCGGCGCGCCAAGGCGGCGGTCGGAATCCCCATCATCGGCAGCCTCAACGGCTCGTCCATCGGCGGCTGGATCCAATATGCCAGGAAGATTCAGGAGGCCGGCGCGGATGCCCTCGAGTTGAACATCTACTACATACCCACCAGCACCGAGCTGACTGGGGAGGAAGTCGAAAAGCTGTATTGCGACCTCGTCTCAGAGGTGAAATCCAGCCTGCGCATTCCGGTGGCCGTGAAGATCAGCGCCTACTTCAGCTCGCTCCCCAATATGGCCAAGCGCCTGGACCAGGCCGGCGCCGACGCTCTGGTTCTCTTCAACCGCTTTTACCAGCCGGACTTCGACCTGGAAAACCTGGAGGTGGTGCCCAACCTCCTGCTCAGCACTTCGCACGAACTGCTGCTGCGATTGAACTGGGTCGCCATCCTGTTCGGGCACGTCAAGGCCGATCTCGCCATCACCGGCGGCGTGCATACCGCTGCGGATGTTCTGAAAGCGATGATGGCTGGCGCGCGCGTGGTGGCAATGGCTTCTGCACTGCTTCGGAACGGCATCGGCCACCTCGCCACCCTGCGCAAAGACATGCTTGCCTGGATGGAAGAACACGAATACGAATCCATCCGTCAGATGCAGGGCAGCATGAGCCAACGCGCCGTGGCCGACCCGGGCGCCTTCCAGCGGGCTAACTACGTGCGCGTTCTCAGCTCCTATTCCGTGAAAGGTGTTCCCTTGTAACCTCCACTGAAAAAGCCAAAGCGCCACCTGCTGGGACATTAGGCAGAAAACAGCAGGTGGCGCCTTTGTTCTAATCGCTCGACCTGCACCGCTGGCTTGAGAGTAGGCAGTCGGCAGTAAGCAGTAGGCAGTCGGCAGTAAGCAGAAGGGAGTCGGGGCTCGCCAGAAGTAAGAAGGCAACTCACAGCCCATAATTCAGAATTCAGAATTGGCCCCTTCCCCTTTCCTCTGCGACCTGCCCCCGGCTCTTCTGCCTCCTGAATCCTGACTCCTGAATCCTGCTCTTCCCCACCTACGACCTACCACCTACCAGACACCTGACACCCGAAACCCGCAGCCAGTCCTTTTTCCCCGTGTCAGGCGGTTTTCAGGCCCACGGTCCGGGCTAACCTCTTCTGCCGCTCGTCAAAGGTCCAGAAGCGCTCTGCCTTCAACTCGAGCGCCGAGGCGACGTGCAAGGTGTCGAGAGTCCGCAGGCCCAGCCGGGCTCCGTGACGGCGGGCCAGTTGGGCGCAAACGTCAAAGGCTGATTCCGGCAGAGCGACTTCCACCCACAAGCCGCTTTCCCGGTGTTGCTGAAACCGCTCATGTAACCGGTCCGCCTCGCTTCGCGACACCAGTTTCCGAAAGACGTGCTGTTCGATGGCATGGGTCCACTCGGCCACGTGAAAGGGTGTCAGCCACACGACCGGACCGAAAGCCATACGGTGCTCGGCCTCTGGTGAGTGCACGTCGGTTAGATAGAGCGAAACCAGGAAGCTCGTGTCGGCGTAGGTGCTCAATAGCGTGATCGCTCCCGCTCCTCGATCAGCAGGTCCGCTCCGGGAAGGATGCGGTCCCCAAAAATCTCCCGGCGCATGGCGGCGAAGTCTGGATACTTGCGGGGTCTTGCAGGCGAGGCCACCGGAACAATGCGTCCGATGACCTTGTCGCGCTCCCGCAGTTCCACGGTCTTGCCGGCGCGCAGCCAAGCCTTCAGCCGCCGCGTGTCCCGGAGTTGGCGAATGTTTATGTTAGGCATGATGGCATCGTGACACATTTTGTGTCACATTGTCAAGAGGTCGTTGGACACTCCGAAGTAGTCGCTCCCGATGCTCATCAACGAGCTTCAGAATTACATTCGGCTCCACCCGGCTGAACGGGCTGCGGAAAAACTCCTAGGCGCTGTCATAAGGATTTCCTGCTCTTCGCGCTGCGAGGGATTGGCTACCCGCTAATCACTGTGCGCTGGGAGTAGCGGCGGCTACACTCGCCGCGTCGACGGAGAGCGGGCTTTCGAGAACCATCTCGAACTGCCAGCCGGTGTCAAAAAGCACGGTACTGCCCCCGCCTTGGTGATGAGCCATGAGGACGATCGCGACGATCCCGGCTACGGCGGAGCCGACCATCGCTCCTACGATGGCTCCCGTATGTGACGCGGGGGGTTGTAACGCGGGTGACCCCGGCGATTGTTGCGCGGACAGCGCATAGTTTGATCCGCTCGCGCCGGCGAACGCGGTCGGCTCGGGAGAACTTGACTTGGGAATGAGGGCTTTGGCCTGCGTGTTGGCGCCGTCAACCGCCACGCTATAACCGTTCGCGTAGAGGAGGCGAGTGAAGTGCATCTGCAAGCTGGGGCCCGAGCGGCCTCCCTTCATCACTTTGTCAATCACGCCCTCCACGTAGGTGCCAACAGGGATCGCCAACTGAGTGCCGACGGTCACGGGAAACCCCGTGACCGCGCGGACGGCGTTTCCGGGCCGCGCCTTGGTTGTAATCGGGCTGGCGAGGGCTAGAGGAATTCGGGTTCCTGCCGGAATGGTGATCGTCTGGTTGTGAGAAGCGGCTGGCGCTTGTGCCTGAGCTTGGGAAGGCGGCTGAGGATTCGCCGCCGGTTCTTGCGCCCAGCATGTCGAGGCAGCCAGGAGTCCAACGAGAGCAAATATTCGCATAAGATTGTCTCTCCTAGTCTGGAGAAGGAAACGGGCCAAGCGTTACGGTCTGTAGGGCGCTGCGCTGCGCCGGGCCTTTCCACCCTTCGGCGGAATATTTCATGTGGCGCCTTGGTCAAAATACAGCGCAAAAGTCTGGCCTGCGAACCGGAGCGAGTGCAAAAAAACCGACCCGTCAGAATTGGTGCGCGTCCCCGGTGCGTCCGCGGGCGATTTCCTGTTCAATAGGACGACTCGCGCCCGCACGCTAACGACGAGAATTCCGTTCTGAAGGATATCCACCTGAGCCAAGGGACCCGATCCTTCCCAAGTGACTTGATAGCTTCCGGCCGACAGTTGCTTTCCAGAAACCTGAAGCGGAGCGTTGATCTGGAACGATTCCGTGTAATTCTGAACCTTGGAGTTGGAGGTCACGACGGGAGGGCCGGGGCACGGCACATACGGTGTACCCGGAGTGCCGGGCATGATCGTGTCTGGTGTTCCCGGTGTTGCAGGAGTTCCCGGTATGACTGTCTCCGGCATTCCAGGCGCTCCTGGAATGACAATGTCGGGCGTGCCGGGTGTGCCCGGAGTGCCGGGTATGACCGTGTCCGGCGTTCCCGGCGTGCCGGGAGTTGGGCGGCATCGCGTCGCAGATTTGAACTGAGCAAGCGGCGCGGGATTGGACAGACGCACAGCAGCGGCGACGTTGGCCGCATTCAATCGGAGAGGGACCTGCAGAACCATCTCGATTTGCGAGCCGTTGTCGAGAAGGACGTCGCTTGCAGAACTGACCTGCACATAAGCGTTGGCCACCGCCGCGATCACATCGTTGGCAGGAGCGAGCGGCATTCCCGGCGCAGGGGAGGCCGGCGCAGCGGGCGGCTGCCCGGTTCTCACCTTCTGGGGGCCGGGAAGTTCAACCGTATAACCGTTGGCGAAGATGATTTTCGTAAAATGAATCTGAAACTGTGCATGGGGTGAAAGCCAGCCGGGCCGCGTCAGCGTGTCGATCTGGCCCTGCACATACGTGCCTGGCGGAATCGCCATTTGGTTGCTCACCGCTACAGGGAAGGCTGTCTCCGCATAGACGCTATCTCCAGCCTTGGCTGTCTTGGCCAAGATAGGGCTGGTCAGCGCCAATGAAACCGTGGTTCCAGCGGGGATTACGATCCTCGATTTCGCGGTGGTGCTTCTCGCTTGCGCCCGGCCTCGCGAATCAGGCTGCGGTGGCGCGGTTTGCGCAGCAGACGTTAAAGCGGTGAGCAATATTGCCATTGCGAGTCGTCTCATAGTCGCCACCTCCGATCGCCGTCTCGCTTACCACTATGACAGACGGCTACCAATATACTCAGGTTTCACTGTTGTGCAACTGGCTGCCTCATGAATCGTTCACAAGGGGCTGTTTAAGAAGAAGCTGAGGTAGGCTGGAAAACAGTTGTCAGTAGTCAGTGGTCAGTGGTCAGTTGTCCCAACTCGGCGGGTTCGTGGTCCCGCCTTGGCGGGATGGATTTTAGTTGCCCCCATCTACCACCTGCCACCTACTGGATTAGCGATCATGCTGGAACACATCGAGCACATGCTGGGCTGCCGGAAGGGCGGGGCTTCAGCCCCGCCGGAATCGCGGCTCCCCCCTCTGTTGGTCCTGTGCCCCGCGCAGTCCGTCGGCTGACGGACTGCGCGGGGCACGGGACACAGGAATAATCAGGAAGGCCTTGTAACGGCGGGGCTGAAGCGCCGCCCTTCCAGACCCGTGGTGAGAAATGCAGGCTGGGGACTGGGAGCTGGGGATGGCTGGTTCTGGATTCGCGATTCTGGATTCAAGGGCAAAATGTGGTAAGTGGTATGTAGTAGGTGCTATGTGGGGATGGATGTTTTTCCCCACCTACCATCTACCACCTACTACATACGTTCTTCCTACCTTCTGACTTCTGGCTCGCGTCGCGACGCCGCTTCACTCCACAGTCACTGTGACGTTCGCACTACGTGAGAGGCTGCCGGTGACGCCCGTCACCACAACTGTGTAGCTGCCCGTGGGCGTGCCGCCGCTGGGGGGGGTGCTGACACTGCTACTTCCGCCGCAGGCGACCAAGGCTGCGGCCAGCAGAACAAGGAACAGCGACCCGAAGGCCAGCTTCAATCGGCCTCTCTTTGTCGGGATGAGCAGCAGGAAGAAAGCAGCAAAAATAGCTCCCCCGAGAGGCGCCAACCAACGCGGACTGTTAAATAGACCGATCACCGTCGATGGAGCGGTTGTGTTCACCGTGAGCGTGGTAGTAGTGGTCGGGGTTATTGAGGGAGCAGCCAGTGAGCAAGTGCCTCCCGGCATGGGGCTCGTTGATAAGAACGCGCAACTTAAGCTGACTGTGCCGGTGAAGCCGTTGAGGGGACTTATGCCGATCGAGGTACTCCCGGATGCGCCCGGGGACGCAATGGCGATTGAGTTTGGACTTGGTACTACGCCGAAGTCGGGTGTGCCGCTGTTGACGGTGACTGTGAGGGGCGAAGACGTCGAAGCCGAATAGTTTGTATCGGCGACGTAATTGGCCGTGATAGTCGCCGTGGCCGTAAAAGATGTGGTGAGGGTTGCCGTCAACGAGGCGAAACCACTGGCCGAAGCGTTGACCGGCGCGGTGGTCACGGTGCACGGCGAGCCGCATGAAGAACCAGTCATCGGAACGTTCGAGTTCAGGAACTGCACAGCGCCGGTCGGCGCGAAGCCTACGCTCGTGGTGCTCACGGTCGCCGTCAGGGTCACGGATTGGCCGGATGTGACGGTCGTATTGCTCGCTGTGACGGCGATGGCGGTGGGGGCTTGAGTGACGGTAACCGTATCGGTGGCGGATTTGCTGCCGTTGTAGCTGGCGTTGCCAGCATAGGTGGCAACCAGGCTGTTCGTCCCGCCAGTAAGCTGGATGAACTGATCCTCAGCATGACCTTGGCTGTTCAAGGCGTAGGTGCCAGGGGTCCCAGAGGGCGCCCCCAAGTCAGGTGGCGGTTGCCCGTTATCAGTCACCGTCACCTGTCCGGTAGGGCATTGATAGGTGAGAAGACCGGTGGGATTGGAACTGGAAACGTCATAGCAAAGATTACCCGAGCTGTTTGTCACATCCACGCGCAACCAGTATCCAAGATAGAAATAAGGGGGACAACTGAGGACATATCCGTATGGGACCGATGTCACGCCGTACGTGAAATTCCCATTGCAATCCTCGGTAACCACCTGGACGTCCGTCAGGCTGCTTTCCGGGGTCACCGTAACCTGGACTGGAGGGGTCGAGTTGCTCGACCCATCGGTCCCGTTACCCGCATAATGCGCCGTCACGCCATACGTCCCGCCGGGGAGCATATTGGTCGAGCCGGAAAAGGCGCCGCTGCTCAGTGTAAAGGGGCCAATGCCGGTGCTGTTGCTCGGACTGCTGCCCGCTGGCGCGACCAGTGAGACATCGCCCGTGGCAGATGCAGGAGTGACGTTGCCGGTGACGGTGACTGATTGGCCATGCGTGATGGTGGTCGGGGATAAGTTAAGCGTGATTCCCGTCCCCACGAAGGTCGACTTCCAGTTCTGCACCAAGTTATAGGCGTTCACCGTGCCGATGCCGGTGGCAAGGTCATACCCGCCGCCAGCGAGCCACGCTGGTTGAGTAGTGTTGCTGGGATTCACCAGGATGCCGTAGACGCTGCCCGTTGGACTGCCGCAGTTATACGAGCCGGCATAGCACGCCACCGAGTTATTACCCACTTGCACGTCATAGAAGATGCACGAAGAAGCGCTGGCAGTGGGAGCCATAACCAAGGTCGACGCACAGCTCGCGCCCGTCGGCGCCGCCAGCGGGTACAGGACGTAATTCGCATTGCCCTGACGCTGGCTGGTCTTCTGGTTGACCAGTGCCATGATGCCGGCGAAGGCTTGCGCTGACGCGGACGTTCCCCCCCCGCCCAAGAAATACGTACTGGCAGCGTTCACATCGCAGGAGCTTTCGCCAGCCTGGAGTGCGTCGGCCTCGCACACCACGTAGAAACTGCCATTGTTGCCGTCGCCAGCAAACAGGGACACGTCCGGTATGTCGCGCACGCCGTCACTTGGCACCCCGGTTCCGGTCTGCCAGGAAGGTTTTCCATAACCTTCCGTGCAGGCTGTCGATGTTGATACAGCGCAATTGCTTTGGCCGCCGCTGCCAGCGACAAGATCTGAACCGTCGCTTGCTACCCCAGCCGCGCAGCCCGAAACATTTCCGGTATTCGCGCAGGAGTCATTCCAAGTCATTTCGGGAATGTACGATAGGGCGGAGGATTGCGTGGTGGGACTGTTTGTCGCGGACCAGTACGTGGACCAGTTGTTGACATCGTTAAAGTCCGTCCCGCCGACGGCAACGTTAAACGGCGTTGAAGCGAGTCCATCGACTTCCAAGCCATATTGCGCTGCGGGTACGCCAGTTAAAGCGAAGACGTCACATCCGGCGGAGCCGGTGTCACCCGCAGCCATTAGTAGGGTGATGCCCTGAGCGGCGCCCTGCTCCCAAAGAGTGCTGTAGAGGGTATTGCCGCTATTCCCGAGGTATGCCTCGCATGCACCGTAGCTCTCACTCATGACCGGCGCGAGGTTGTTATCAATGATGTAGAGAGCGGAAAGATCGATGCCGTAGGTGGTGTCGGTGTCTTCTGAGACCACAAGGTCAATGGTCGCACCCCTCGCGACCGCACCGGCCCACTCAACGTCGAGGTCGGCCTCAGTTTCGTCCGAGGTGATCCCGGGGTCGGGACCATTCAGGATAATCTGCGGGACGTTTTCCGGCAAGCCGAAAAAACTGCGGAAGTCCACCACGTCCTGCGTGTTGATATTCGAATCCGAGACGATCGCAACCGTCTGCCCGGTGCCGTCTATGCCTGCAGTCCAGAGCGGGCTAACGTTGTAAATGGTGGCAAAATCCGTGGGGCCAACGGCATACCAAGTCCCGGTGGTATCAGTATAGGTAAAGAGTGGCGTCACCACGCCTGTGGCTTTCGACTTGGAAAAGGTGCCAAGGAGGCGGTGCATTGGCTTCCTGGGGAAATTGTTCAGCGAGGCAAAGCCGGCCACCACCGGCGTCAGGGCGGCAGGAATCTGCGGATCGCTCGCGTTGGCCCAGTGCTCTTCGCCCTTGACCACGAATTTGTGGATCTCGGTGTGAAACGCCTGGCGCACCTGTCCCGCTGTACCGGAAAACTCGATGACCGTGCGGCCCGTAGCCACATGACTGACTTGGAAACCCTGGGACGTAAGCCAACCGGTCACCGCCTGAATGTCCGCATCGGCGGGGCCGAATTGCTGCCCGAACTGCTCGGGAGTGAGCCACATGTGATAATTGGCCGAGGATTTGATCTGCTGTTCATCCAGCAGTTTCCGCAGGGCGGCTTCCTGCTCCGCCGAGCGCTGCAATACGAGCAGCATCCGTTCCGTGGGCAGGCTATCGGGCGCGGCGCCCTGGTCATATTCGGGGCGCGCTAGCGGGTGGGTGTTCCCTCGCAGTGTGACGAGGTTCTCCATGTCCACAGGTTGCGTGATGCGCGCAGGGACAGTTGCTGCTTGTTGCCCCGCCGCCATCAGAGAGAAAGACAGGACGAATCCGAATGCCAAAGCCGTTTGTGCCAAGAGTAACCGTGCGTGTCTCATACCGCCTCCAACAACCAAGCTTATTCCTTTAATTGTAGAGCGTTTCTGCCGGATACACTAACCTTTGTGGAGCTCACCTGTGGTCCACTACCATCGTTCAGTATTCCCTTCGGAGCTTTGAAAAGTTCCACAAATTGTTTCGATTTTGTGATCAAAGCAATTCAGAATTCGAGATGAAATTCAAAACTGTCCCCAGCCCCGGGAGGCTGACGCCGTAGGTAGGGCCGAACGATCTTCGGCCCACAAGGAGCGAGCGCCGCTCGGCCCTACAAGATTTGGGCCGAGGCAAGCCCCGGCCCTACAAGTGAACAAGGCATTTCGACGCAAGCGCTAAAACGCGTAATACCCATTCGTCGCGCTCGCCGCGCCGCTCGGCGCAGAGCTCTCACCCGTGAACACCCCTGGCATCATCCCAATGTACACGCTTCTACCAAAGAAGAACGGCAATCCAAAGTCAAAAAAATCATTAGCGGGGCTAGTCCCACTATCGCCACCGAGATCGTTGAACGCTGCGTTGTTGGTGTTAAACAACGTATCAGCATTCATGATGTTAAACGTCATCGTCCCTGTCCCCGATGGGTTAATCGCCACTAAAGCGGTTACGGTGAATGGAATGGTACTGGTTGGACAATATAAACCCGGGGCATCCGCGCACTCGATGATCCCCACCGACGCCAGGGTGTTGGCATCCAGAAATGCGAGATAACTCGAGCCGGTGTCGAGAACGCTCCAGTTAGTGGGAGAGGTATATGAGATGCCATTGTAGGTGAATGCTGCGATGTTGCCGTACTCGTCGAGCGCGTAAACTGTGGCGCTGCTGGCAAGGGCATTGTCGCTTTGGGTTCCGATTCCGAAAATCAGCGACCCCGAGACTGTCCCATTGGCCGCTCCCGTCGCGGGAATGGACGGCAGGGTGACCAGCACCCCATTGTTGTCCGCCGAGGAAAACGCTGCGACGGGGTTTGTGGCCTGGTCCTGTGTTGGCACGGTGGTTGCCGAGCAGGCTTGGCCGGCGGGGCAAACGTAATAGGGATAACCCGATTGTGTCAGATCGCTTGAGGAGGTGCAGTAACTGCCGCAATCCAATGGGTAACCAAAACCACCCAGGCCCAGGATCCCGTTGGCGCCAAGCGTCGCCACCGTATCCTCGTTCCCGCCATTGGGAAGACTTGGGTTGACTGGGGTTGCGAGGCATTGAGAAGGGACCGCGAATGAATTGTCACCAATGACCTGAATGGGAACGGAGGAGGCTTTTTCCCCCGCCAGCTCAACGTCCGCTACCAACATCGGTCCCCAGGCGAAGGATGTGTCCCCAAATTGGACGCACTCCTGGAGCTGATCGCGGTTGCTGTCCGTAATCGTTCCCAGCGAGCTCGCTGGAACGGTGGTGAGCGCTGAGTTGAGGATACGCAGGCCTGCGGAACCCGTGTCCACGAGCACATTATCCACCGTCTCGCAATTGCTGGTGCCAGGCGCGCAGACGGTGACGCTCGTGAAGATCCCGTTGACGTAACCGCCAGTAGCCCCCAAAGGGCCAAACCCGACCGTCACAGCCGCGGTATTGTTCGCAGCCGGAGTCGATGTGGTGCTACTGCTGCTACTGCCGCCACAACCGCCCAAAAAGATCAGCCCCGTAACCAGCGCAAGAAAACGGCCTAGCGTCGCCTTCGAACCATTCCTGAGTGTCATCGCACCACCTCCGCGGAGACATTGCTGGGAAAAAGACTGGGCACGTAGGCGCTTCCCTTCCAAAAACGCATGTGACCGCCGTTGACGAACACGAAATCATTCGTTTTCACGATTAGCCCCCTGAGGTGCCGGACATGGGTCTGAGCTGGCGAGGCTGTCTGGAGGTTCGTAACGTAGGATCCC
Organism: Terriglobia bacterium; assembly: GCA_049514395.1. GTDB lineage: Bacteria > Acidobacteriota > Terriglobia > UBA7540 > UBA7540 > CAVROP01. Next base: position 21,065 of record JBEKVC010000013.1, on the reverse strand, counting down.
AACAACTGCTGCATGTTAGGCATGAAGGGCCCCTGCCAAGTGACCCCAAAGACCAGGCCCTGCGGCGAAATATATTCTCGAACTATTGTGCCGTTCGCAGTCGTGAGTTGGTGAACTTTGTAGGCCTGGAAGGCCTGGACACGATCCTCACTGCGCAGATACTCCTGGTCCACACTCACTGACGACTCATACTGACCTAGCACCGCCCACGCGGGGACGGTTCCCAAGGTCAGAATGAGCAGGACTCCCAAAGTGATTTTCATATACTAAACCCCTGCCTTTCTCTCGGTATCCACCCTTTACTCTTTGCTTAGGCGGTCTTTCCCCGGTGAAGAGTTCTTATCGGACTTTTACATTCTTGCAACATTCCGTCGATTGGCATCGCCCGTAATATTGTTCCCTGACCCACGTCATTATTGATGCATAATGTCTCGACCGGGATTTCCGTTTTGGAATCGCCCCTAACTTTTATTGTATCTCCCAATAGCCTCATTTGGGGATGCTTCATCCCGCTGAGCGGGATTCCAGCCACGGTGGACAGTAGGCAGAAGGCAGTAAACAGTAAGCAGCCGCCGCGGCGGATTAGCTGACGGCTGATAGCTGACCCGCCGCGGCGGGACACCTCCCGGCTGACAACAGGACACGGAGAATCCTAACGTGAAGCGAATTTATTACGGTTGGTGGATTGCTCTTGCGGCCTTCCTGAATCTCTTCTTTGCGGTGGGTATTCTCTATTATGGTTTTCCTGTTTTTTATCCTGCCCTCGTTAACGAACTCGGGTTCACGCGCGCCCAGACCACTGAGGGGTTTCTCCTTGGGTTCGTCTTTGTGGGGTTGTTGTTTAGCCTTGTTGCCGGAGCGCTCATTGACCGCATCGGGCCGCGTCAAGTCATCCGCTGGGGCATCGGCTTTCTAGGTCTGTCACTGATCTTCATGGGACGAATGTCCCACTTGTGGCAATACTACCTCCTCTGCATCGTCGAGGTGGTCGGTTACACGCTGGCCGGGCCTATTCCCAACCAAGTCCTGATTTCCATGTGGTTCCGAGCCAAACGCGGTCGCGTCATGGGGTATGCGTACCTGGGCCTTGGCATGGGCGGAGTCATCTCCGCGCCCCTGATCAACACCTTAATAAACCGGGTCGGCTGGCGCCACGCGTTTGTAATCCTTGGCGCTGCAATCCTGGTGATACTGTTTCCAGTGGCCCAGTGGGTGACGCGTTCCACACCCGGCGAGCTGGGTCTCGAGCCGGATGGTTTATCGTCTGTTGCTGCGCCAGCCCAGGCGGGTAACGAGCCGGAGGTGACGGTGGGCCGCGCCGTGCGCACACTAAACTTCTGGCTGATCCTGGCAGGCTGCACGCTGGTTATCGGCGCCATTGGAACTGTAATCCAGCACCTCATCCTCTTCCTCCGCGACCAGGGATATTCCGCCGGTTACGCCTCCCGCGTGATGAGTGTGCTGCTGATGGCGAGTCTTGTTGGCCGGGTGATTGCCGGCTATTGTGCAGACTGCTTTGGCAAGAAAAACGTGATGGCTTTGTTCTACCTTCTCGCGGCGCTATGCATTCCACTGCTTTTCCTGGCGCACCGGCCGACGGTGGCGTGGGGTTTCGCAGTGCTCTTCGGCTTGGCGATGGGGGCGGACTATATGCTTATCCCCCTCGTTACCGCTGAATGCTTTGGAATCGGCGGGCTGGGGAAGTTGCTGGCCTTGATAATCATGGGCTATTCCGTTGGTCAATGGATGGGTCCTGTTTTGGCGGGGAGAATCTTCGATGCCACTCGAAGCTACGATGCAGCCTGGGCGATCATGACTCTGGCGGGGGTGCTGGGCGCCGCGACGATCTACGCAATCTCCCCGCGCCGGGCCTGAATCGCGCGCGATCCCGTCTCAGCCCGCTTCAGCGGGCGGTATCTTTTAGCCCATGGCGTGAGAAGGTGTGAAAAAATCGTTGTAGGGGCACGCCATGGCGTGCCCCTACCTGAATTTTCAATGGGATACGCGGGGTGAAGTCGCCCCTTTTAGGATTTTCTCACAGCTTCTGAGCCATGGGACCGAATCCCCAGCAACCGCGTTTCAGCCCGCTTCAGCGGGCGACATCAAAGGTGGGCAACGCAGGATATCCGTATGGTCGACCATGTTATGATCTGATTCGAATGGCGGAGTCTTCGTATCCTCGCGTGGCGAGTTTTCGCACGGCTGCTGAATTGGCGGCTCATATAAAGGGGCTGGGATGGGAGCTCCCTTTTGACGATGCTATCCTCTCCGCTCCTGACTCGCCGCTCGCCAAGCCCTTCCAACTTCCCTGGCATAAGGGATGGCGCCAGGTTGGAAACCGCTTTGCCGTACAACCGATGGAGGGTTGGGACGCCCAGACGGACGGTACGCCGTCAGATTTGACCCGCCGGCGTTGGATGCGGTTCGCCCGCAGCGGGGCCAAACTGATCTGGGGAGGAGAAGCCGTGGCGGTGCTCCCTGAGGCGCGTGCGAACCCGCACCAGTTGCTCTTGAACGAGCGGACCGCCCCGTCGCTGGCTGACCTGCGTCAACAGATGGTCCAGGCTCACCGCGAGCGCTTCGGCGAAGGGCGAGACCTTGTTATCGGCCTTCAACTCACACACTCGGGACGCTTCTGCCGGCCGCGTGCGGAAACACGGCCGGAGCCGATCATTGCCTATCATCACCCGATTCTGGATGCACGATACCCAGCGTCCGCCAGCACCCCGCCGGTTTCGGATGCCGAGGTAGGCCGAATTGTCGAGGCTTTTGGCCGGGCCGCGCGCCTTGCTCAAGACAGCGGCTTCGATTTTGTGGACTTGAAGCATTGCCACGGCTACCTTGGGCATGAATTCTTGAGTGCGTATCATCGTCCTGGCCCTTATGGGGGCTCATTTGAAAATCGCACTCGCTTCCTGCGGGAACTGGTGAGCATCGTCCGCGCCTCGGCGCCCGCTCTTGAGATCGGGGTCCGAGTGAGCGCCTATGACTCCATTCCGTTTGTCCCGGACCCTAAAACCGGCCGGGGCGTGCCCGTCAAAGCGCCCGATCAACTTCCATATACATGGGGCTTCGGTGTGGATGTCCAGAATCCCTGCCGCCCCGATCTTGCGGAGGCGAAACTCCTGCTCGCCCTTCTTCGTTCCCTGGATGTGCGCCTGGTCAACATCAGCGCCGGCAGCGGCTACTACTCTGCGCATTTGCAACGCCCGGCATTGTTTCCACCCCGGGACGCTTATCTGCCGCCCGAAGACCCGCTCGCAGGGGCCGTCCGAATGTGGGTTGCGGCTGCCGAATTGAAGAAGTCCGCACCCGACTTGGTTTTTGTTTCTTCAGGCGGCACGTATTTTCAGGACTATCTCCCGCACTTCGCTCAGGCGGCGTTGCGGGCAGGATGGACAGATTTCGTGGGTCTGGGGCGAATGATGCTGGCCTATCCTGAATTCCCGGCTGACGTGCTGGAAAAAGGCCGGCTGGAGCGGAAGAAAATCTGCCGCACATTCAGCGACTGCACCAACGCGCCGCGCCTTGGTTTAGTCTCGGGATGCTATCCGCTCGACTCTTTCTATAAAGGACGAGCGGAGGCGAAGCAATTGCAAGCTAAGAAAGCTGAGCTTAGAAGACCATCCCCCAACCCCCTCCTCAAATGAGGAGGGGCCCTGGAGTTTCTGCATTTCTGCTGTGGCCTTCCCCGCACCCGACCCCCAGCAATGACAGCGCAAATCAAAGGTACGGTTTGGCGACTTATCGTCAAGTGAACTGTGATACGAAATCCGATGCCGAGCGTAGTCGTGGCATATCGTCAACAACTTCTTCTTGCTGCGTTCCTCCCCACTTGTCTAGGCATGCTATGATTTCGGTTAGATGTCAGAGATGTCGAAAGGGCCAGACTACCGGAAATTCAGGCCGTCCGAATTCATGAGGGCGCGACGACCCCACCTATTCTCCGACAGCGAGGTGACCGAACAGGCTCAGCTTGATCCTTCGACCCTTGAATACCATCTCGAAACGCTTACTTCCCGAAAACAGGAACTCGATTTCGAAGGATTCGCCCGCAAGCTGGCTGAAAAGGAAATTTGCCCGAATATTCTACCCCAGACAGGACCCACAGGCGGCGGCGATAGCAAGGTTGATTCCGAGACATACCCAGTCTCTCCTGAGATCTCGGATCGCTTGTACTACGCCGATCCAAAGGGCCGCGACGCCGCGAATGAACGATGGGCATTTGCGTTCAGCGCAAAGGAGGATTGGCGGGCGAAGGCTAGCTCCGACGTCAAGGCCATTGCCGGCACGGGACGGGGTTACACGAAGGCATTTTTTATCACCAGTCGGTTCGCCAAAGACAAGGCTCGTGCTGCTCTCGAAGACAAGCTCAGTAAAGAATACGGGCTCGATGTGCGGATACTCGACCGCACCTGGATTGTTAAGAAGGTCTTTGAGAACGGACGCGAAAGGTTGGCGATAGAGTGCCTAAAGTGTACCGTTCCATTAGTTCCAGCCCCGAAGAAAGGCCCTCGCGACCTATCGCGTGAGGCCGAACTGAAGGAACTCGAAGAGCAAATCACCGATCCCAGTCGCTACGTAGGGCTGAGCTACCAACTGACCGAGGATGCGTTGCAGGCCGCGCTGCTTGCGCGTGGGATTGAGCTTCCTCGCGTGGAAGTGGAGGCTAAATTCGAGCGTGCGGTTCACCTCGCCCAGAAACAAGGCACAAATCAGCAACAGCTTTGCTGCGCATACAACAAAGCATGGACCTATTTTTGGTGGTATGAAGATTTTCCCTCCTTTATCGGGGCCTACGACACCGTTGAGGCGCTTGCACGGGAAAGCTCTCAAGTATCTGATATTGAACTCCTCCAAAACCTGTGGCAACTCCTCTACGCTACCGCAAAGACCGGAACGGGCGGTCTGGTCGACGCGCGAACTAATGAGCGCACGGCCACGTTGAGGTCAGCGCTTCAAGCTATTCTAGCTGACACGACACGGCCGAACGCGTCGCTGCGGGCGCGAGCGGGTCTGATCCTAATGGATCTCTCTATCGCCTACGACAACCCCGAGAAGCTAAAGGAGGTATTCCGAGCGTTTCGTGGTGTTTTCGAAAAAAGTAAGGGGCTTATCGACTTCCCAGCGAAGCATTTCGTGAAACTGCTCATGGAATTGAGCGATCTTCTGCCTGACGATGAGGAATTCGATGTTACCTTCGAGTCGGCGCTTGCGGTGGCACGCGAGCGCGAGAGCCAGACCGTCTCAGGACGAATGCTCCTCAGGCGGGGCCGAAAGAAGCTAGAGAGCGGAAAACCATACGAGGCCATCCGCCTGCTCGGCAGGGCACAGCAGGATCTGGCGCTCCAGGAGGCTCGCGGAGAAATGGTTATGGCCCTCGGCCTGTGCGGCGCAGCTTACGAGGCCGCGGGACTTCTGTGGGCCGCCCGCGGCTCTTTGCTCGTGGCGGTCAACCAATCTCTGAAGGAATTTTGGGAGGAGGGCAAAATAGTTCGACCTGCACTCATCTGCCTACGCAAACTAATCTGGCTCGAATTGCAGCTAGGCCGTGTCCCATATGTGCTCGCATGGGCCGAGACATTCCTTATAATGAATAGCGCAGTCGAACATGAGCTTGAGGCGCAGAGGCAGCTAGCCGAGGAGTGGACTAATCTCGACGGCATCCTCGGTCTTCTGCTCCTCAGGACGGACCTCAGGGACCTCAGGGATCTCGGTTTCCTTCCGCCGGTGCTGGAGAAATTTCACTTGGACGGCTCCTGGATGGCTTTGCTCTATGCATTGGGCTATGAAGATAAGCTCCGTACCGAGGAGGTAATCCCGGTCGATGAGAGCCCCGGAAGCGTCGCGGCGTTTTTTGAGAAGTGGCTAAGTCAACCGGCAGGAAACGACCTGCCCTCCGTCCCCGAACTCATAGATCGGAGTACGGTTGAGCTGCGCTCCACTGTCTTGGGCTGTGAGATCATTGCGACTGCTTCAAACAACAACGAGTCGCTCTTCCTGGCCGAAGGGATACTGGCCGGCGTCGAATCATTCCTGGCGACGAGCCTGGATTTCGCCCTTTTGCCCCACGCGTCGCGCATACATCTCCGGGTCAATCCCTCCGATTTCCTAGATCAGGTGCTCGAGTTTACTGTCAAGTCGGCTCCGCACACGATCATAGATGTCCAGCATCGAAAGGACTGTCTGGTGGCTGCGGAGGTCACGGGCGATTTCAAAGACAAACTTGTAGAAGTCATCAGCCATGTCGCAGCATACCTCGCGACACCAGCCGGGCCGGGGTTAGAGCAGTTGGAAAGTCTAATCAGGGATGAGCGTGCGCTTGGCAGAGCTATCCTAATTACCGGCATAAGGACCCTGGTCGCTAACATTCTCGGCGAGAATCCCAAGATTCGCATTTCCGACTGGACCTCAACGGGAGACCAAGGCGAGAGCTATCCCTTGCTTCGGACAGAGCCGTGGAACCACGGGCGGCTGCCTGGCCACTCCGATGTTGAGAGGGTTGCCCCGAGTCCTGGAGTTGGGGAGCCCCCGGCCGAACTGTTCGACGTGGAGAGGCTAAAGCATCGGGATCGGAGGGTGTTTTCCCTTATCAACTTTGACCTCTGGGATAAAGCCGGCTGGGCCGGCACGGGCTTTATCATGCCTGCGGACCCGTGCTTAGACGAACCGCCGTACCTGACCTTAATCTTTGAAAACCTTCAGGCCGCGGAGACTATTTTCCAGGGATGGCTGGAGAAGGTCGGCCCGGAAGACTCCAAAGAGAGGATTAGGGTGTCCATCGTTACAGGAATCAGCACGGAAAATCCCGCTGCCTACCGTGTGATACTGGGGACGAATCCCGACTGGTCCACAATGCCCTCCACCAGCCAGTTCGTCCTCGTCTATCGCATTAACACGATGCACCCAATCACCTCCGCAAACCTAGATCGGTTCTTGGAAAGGTATAGCGACAAGAAAAAGTACATGCTCGTCCCGGGCGAAGCGCAGGGCGCCGGACTCGGGCGCATTGCGCCGAAGCTCGGAATCCTCAAGCGTGAGTTGGTGGTCCGCCCCGCTTGGCAGATAGGCGAACACGACCCGGACATCTGCGGCATTAACCTGGACGACAAAATAATTATTCCAGACGGTGTTAAAGATGCTCCGGTTCTTGCGGCCATGGCGCGAAAGAAAAAGAGAGTGGAGGCTGAACCGAATCCCTTCCGAATGGGTGGCACGACTCTCGAACCTAATCACAAGATGGGCCGGAATGAACCTTGCTACTGCGGAAGCGGCAAGAAATACAAGAAATGCCATGGAAGATAGAGCCCGGCTCATCCACACTCACGCCGGTAGTCCTCGCTCGATGGAACATATAGATTCCTAGTGTTTACCGATAAATCTTGCGTCGCGAATCTCTTTCTCCGCGACTGCGATCGAAATCAATCCACATTGACATGTAACGCCCTAACCACTGAGATGCGCGATGCCTCGCTGAGGATTCGTAGGTTACGATGGAGCAGTGCTGCACCCATGGCATGGTAACCGGCCCTTCCACCCCGCCGGGGAAGCTGCGCACCTTGTCGCGTTGGTTTGCCGCCTGGAAAATGCAAAAAACCCAGTCCCCCTCCTCAGATGGGGAGGGCTGGTTCCCCGTAACTGAAGTTCATGGCGTAAGTCAGCCCCGACTTGTCGGGGCGACATAATTTAGCCCACGGGGACAGCCGAATAAGCGTTAGCTTAACTGTCGGAGATGCCCGAAAGCCCGCCTGGGCGGGCGGAATAATGTGGCCCACGGCGACAGCCGTGGGAAAAGAGGGAGCTGCAATGGCTTCTTAAGCCCCGTCAGGGGCGACATAATCTTGCCGGGCCGAGCGGGATTCTTATGTCGCCCGCCGCGGCGGGCTCACGTTCTACTCTCCCCTGCGCGATCCCACGGCTCGCGCCGTGGGCCATCCCGCTCTGCGGGACCGCTAACGCGGCTTCGGAACAATGCCAAAGCCCTTAAGGAGGGGGAACAAAAGGGGGTGGGGCCATTCTTCCCAGGGCTTTCCAGGCTGCGGAAAAAGGCGTAGCGGCGGCTTTACGCCGCCATATGCGTGTTGCAATGATTGAAGTTGTGGCGACGTAAAGTCGCCGCTACCTCACTAATCAAGGGTTTTTCCGCAGCCTGTTTCGCCCCGGGCTAAGTTATTCCGCCCCTAGCAGGGCTGAGCACGGCGAACCTCAACAACGTGACTTAATGAATGGACATTTGTTGCAGGACGCTAGCGTAGCGCGTCGTGGGTGTCCCGGTCCCTGACAAGGTGTGAAAAAACTCGACTCTGTCATGCTGATCCCGCCCTGCGGGAGAAGCATCTCTGCAGTTCTTCGTAAGTAGCTGGACCAAAAGCAACCGCTGGGATCCTTCGCGGAGTTTACCCTGAGCCAACTGCGGAGATTCTTCGCTTCGCTCAGAATGACAGGCGAAGGGCTCAGGATGACAGCCCGTGATTTATTCACAGCTTCTGACGCCTGGTATCTGCCGTTTCGTCCCCGGCACTTTTTTCTTGACACGCCCACCCCCTTATGGTAGCCTATCCTAGTTGTCGCAAGAGAGCGGTGGCAAATGTAGGCGGCAACGGAAGGCGAAAGGGACGCGGCAAGGGGAAAAAGGCGCGGAAATGGGAAAAAGATACTATTTTAACGGAACGAACCTACCGATCCAGTGCAAACACAGGACTTAGCTCTTTTGAAGTGTGCAAAACGAACTGCTTTTTGATGCAAACGAACTCAAAACGAACCCCCAAAAGGGGCCTAAGAACCGTCTTTTACGCGAAATCGAACCGGAATTCGCGACTCGAAAGGCGCCGGCGGGTGGGCGAATGCAATGGGGGCTACACGAGCTCCGAATTCCGTTCTTTCCGTTGAATCGATATTGCCCATGGCCATGAATCCACAGGTTGCTCTCGTCACTGGCGCTTCGCGCGGAATCGGCCGCGGCATCGCGATTGAGCTGGCGCGCCTCGGTTTCAGCATCGCCATCAACTACGCCCAACGCCAAGAGGCGGCCCTCGAGTGCAAGCGGCTGTGCGTGCAGGCTGCACCCAGGGGGGCTGAATCTTCTTTTGAATTATTCCGAGCCGATGTCTCGAAGACGCAAGATCGCGCTGGATTGTTGAAGGCTGTCCAGGAACGCTTCGCTTGGATCGATCTGCTGGTGAACAACGCCGGCGTGGCCCCCACGGCGCGCGTTGACCTTCTGGAAGCCAGCGAAGAGAGCTTCGACCGGGTGATGAACATCAACGCCCGAGGCCCCTACTTCCTGACTCAGGCCGTGGCCAACTTTTGGATTGCCGGATTGAAACAAAGGCCGGGGGAAAGTGCTAAGCCAAAGATCGTCAACATCTCCTCCGCCTCTGCCTATGCCCCGAGCGTTAACCGAGGCGACTATTGCATGAGCAAGGCTGCGCTCTCCATGATGACGCAGCTCTTCGCCGCGCGACTGGCTGAGTACGGGATTAACGTCTACGAGATTCGCCCTGGAATTGTGCTGACGGACATGACAGGATCGGTGAAAGAGAAGTACGAGGGCATGATTTCCGACGGCCTCACGCCCGTGGCGCGGTGGGGAACGCCGGCGGACGTGGGCCGCGCGGTGGCGGCCATCGCCGAGGACCGCTTCCCCTTTTCCACCGGCGAGGTCATCAACGTGGACGGGGGATTTCACATACGCCGACTCTAATAAAGGTTGAAGGGTAAAGGGTAGAAGCTTCAAGCGGAGGACACGTTAAGGAACTTCTCGCAACTTTGTCATTCCGAGCGCAGCGAGGAATCTCGCTCTGCTTGGGGCGGATCGCGGAACAAAGAATCAGAGCAAGATTCCTCGCTGCGCTCGGAATGACAGCGCCCAAGTGGACGTTGAGAGCGGGCGCAGGTCGAATGGGCTTATGATTCGCATCGACGCAGAACTCACACCGGAAAAACTGAGAGCCCGGATCGAGCGCGTTTTCGAAATCTCCGCCGGAAAGATCCGGGCCATCGAAAAGGCCTTTGACGCTTCACGAGGGTCACCGGTCTTCACAGCTCAGGGCGTCTACACGGCGCGCGAATGGACAGAGTGGACACAGGGCTTCCTGTACGGCTCGGCGCTCCTCCAGTATGACGCCACGGGTGAGAAGTGGTTCCTGGAATACGGAAAGCGTAACACCCTCGAGCGCATGGCGCCGCACCTCACGCACACGGGAGTGCACGACCACGGATTCAATAGTGTCAGCACGTATGGGAACCTGCTGCGCCTGGCAAACGAGGGCAAGATTCCGGCGAGCGATGCTGAAAAGCGCTTCTACGCGCTGGCGCTTAAGGTGAGCGGGGCGGTGCAGGCGGCGCGCTGGTCACCACTCCGCGACGGGCGCGGCTACATATACTCCTTCAACGGTCCCCACTCGCTCTTTGCGGATACCATCCGGTCGCTGCGTTCACTGGCGCTCGCCCACCGCTTGGGACATGTACTGATGGGTGAGAACGACCGGCGCATTTCGCTGCTGGAACGGCTTGTGCATCACGCTGCGGTAACGGCAGAGTTCAGTGTGTATTACGGGGAAGGGCGGGACGCGTACGACGTGCGCGGGCGGGTGGCGCACGAGTCGATTTTCAACATGAATGACGGCAGTTACCGCTGCCCCTCGACCCAGCAGGGGTATTCGCCCTTCTCCACCTGGACGCGCGCCCTGGCCTGGATCATGTGCGGCTATGCGGAAGAACTGGAATACCTCCAGACTCTTTCCGAGCCGGAGTTGGACCCGCTCGGGGGGCGCGAAAAAGTGGAAGGCATGATGCGGCGGGCCGCCCAAGCGACCTGCGACTACTACCTCGAGCAGGCGGCGCAGGACGGTATTCCGTATTGGGATACCGCCGCACCCCAACTGCCGAAGCTGGGAGACTGGCGCCATAAGCCGAGTGATCCGTTCAACGACTATGAGCCCGTGGATAGTTCAGCGGCGGCAATCGCCGGGCAGGGACTCTGGCGATTGGGGACTTATCTGCAAGGGCGGTCCGAAAATTCCGAGAGCGGGAGACGTTATCGACAGGCAGCCATCACCATCGCGAATACACTGTTTGATGAGCCCTACCTTTCCACTCATCCGCAACACCAGGGGTTGATCCTTCACTCCGTATACCATCGCCCAAAAGGCTGGGACTACATTCCACCCGGCCGGCAAATACCTTGCGGGGAGTCTTCCATGTGGGGAGACTATCATGCGCGGGAATTGGCGCTGCTGCTTCTGCGAGAAGCAAAGCGTGAGTTCTACCTGGTGTTCTTTAAGATCGGAGAGAGCACGTAGCGCGGGCCTGATTTGTAGGTCCGCAGTTCGTCTATGAATGCCCCGCTAGGGCGGACCAACGGGTCGGGGCGCCGCCAGCGTCAAGGGGAAGCGCGTCACCTGGCCAGCCAAACGCAGACGACGAGCGATGCAAGAGCCAGAGTCGCAAAGATTGGAATGATGACCTTGCTGAGTGGACGCCCGCCCAGGACCACGGCGATTCCGCCCTTGACGAGCGTGTTCGTGGCGCAGGCCAGGAGAATTGAGGCGTTGGCCGTGCTGGGCGCTAGAATGCTTTCTTGGGCCAGGTGCGCGGCGGAGATCGTGAAGGCGTCAACGTCCACTAACCCCGCCAGCACACCGGTCACATACATTCCCGAAGATCCGAAGTAATGATAACCAGCCTTTGAAACAAACATCACCACGGCAAACACCAGCCCGAACTTGATCGCACTCCACAGCTCCATGGGATTCTTAACTTGGAGCGCTGCGTTCTGCTCGCTCTCTTTTCGCTTCCAAAGGTAGATTGAGATTCCCACTCCCACCATAAAGGGAAGTGCAATCGGAAGGGTCAGCGCCCTCGCCAAGGGAGCATTAACCACCGCGGTAATGATAACCACCCGGACGAACATGATGGTGGAAGCGATGGTTATACCCAGCGCGAAATACCTGGCCAGAGATTCACCCGCACTCCGAGCTTGGTTGGAAAGACCGAAGGTGGCCGCGGTACTCGAGGCAACGCCGCCAAGGATGCCCGTCACGGCAATTCCCTGCCTCGCCCCCAGTAATCGCATCAGAACGTAACCCACCATGCTCAAACCGGAGATCAGCACCACTACCCACCAGATGAGCCGGGGATTCAGCGCTTGGAGTGGTCCGAACGCACGGTTCGGGAGGAGGGGCAAAATAATGACGCTGACGACCCCAAACTTCAGGATGGCGTAGATTTCATCTTCCTGGATGGATTCCGCCAAATGGTGTAGCGGGGCTTTGACCGACAGTAGCAGAGTCGCCACCACGGCGAAGGTGGCCGCTGGAATCAAATACCCCAAGGCCGCCAGCGCCCCAAAGACGAACGCCAGCAAGGCCATGAATTCTGTCGTGGTGCCCTTATACGGTCCCTGAGACCTTACTGTATAGGCCGCCACGGCAACCGCGCATACTCCCGCCAAGCCGAAAGGCAGCATCCATCCCCATCCTGCCCTGGCAGTCAAACCGCAGAGGAAGCCGAAAAGGGTGATGAGAGGGAAAGTCCGGATCCCCGCGATCAAGGGGATGTCCTTCTGGGCGTGCTCGCGCTCGACGCCAATCGAGTGCTCGCGCTCGATGCCAATCAGCAGCCCCATCAGCAAGACCATGGCGCCATTAAAGGCAATCTGTGTGTAGGTAAGCATCAGCTCGAAACTACTTAGGAAAGAAGTACATCAACCACCCTAGCACAAGGGCGGTGGCAACAAACGCGCCAAAAACCTTCGCGGCGTAAACCAATCGCTCGCGAGGCGCTTCCTTGGCGAGAACCCCGAACACCACGGCGACCAGGAAGGAGAATATAACGAGAGCGGGAAAGTGTGTCAAAGCCATTGCAAATATTGAATCATTTTCCCATTGAGTCATTGGGTCAATGAATCAATGACCCAATGACTCAATGATTCAATTCCTTAGCTCTTACGTCCCATGGCAATATCGTAGCAGTCCAGCACCGCAAGAACGTTGAGCATGCCCGCGGCCACGAGGTATGCAGTCCCGTAGTCGGAGCTGACGAAGAACGTATCACCGCCCGAATAACCGAAAAACCTGGCGCCGGGCATCGCCAAGCCTACGCACAATTCGCCGTAATAACCCAGGGTTTGAAGGTAAGACCCGGAACTGGTCGAGAAGAATTGCCCTTGCATCGCAAGGCCCAGAACGAACATTGCGCCGATCGAGGCAAAGAGGATCAGCGCCCGCCATTTCCTTCCCAGCATCAGGTGACCCAACCCCGGGACTAGCCATGCTGCGACGCACAGCCGCACCAACGTGATGATCGGTGGGTGGCTGGCGGAAGCCTTGGGCTTGGCATTAGCAGTGCCTTCCTGGACGACTTTTCCAGCCATAAGTCTATGTCACACGCCGCACCAGCAACTCCAAAGCCTGGGAGCGCAATTCCCTTCCTAGCGAAATTAACACACCTCAGTATGTTGCGGCAAGGATGGGCACAATGGCCGGTTGAGTTTCACCTGTCACCCGCGCCCCCGATTCCTCGATGAACACATTCACCTCGCTGCGCACGCCGAACTCCGGGAGGTAAATTCCCGGCTCGATGGAGAAGCAGATTCGGGGAATTATCTGGCGCGTGTCGCGCGTCTCGAAGTTATCGATGTTGGCCCCGTTACCGTGCACATCTTCGCCGATGGAGTGCCCGGTCCGATGAACGAAGTATTGCCCGTATCCCCGGCGGTTGATAATCCCCCGAGCCACGTCATCCACTTCAGACCCGTGAATCGTCCGCCCACTCCTCATTGCGGCCTGAACAAAGTCCACTGCGGCATCCCGCGCTTCCCGCACAATCTCGAAGACCTCCGCGTAACGGCGCGGAACCTCCACACCCACGAAGCCTGTCCATGTGATGTCGAAATAAACCGCGCCAGGCTTGTTCATTTTTCCCCAGACATCCAGCAGAACGAAATCATTGACACCCATGGGCAACGAACGATCACGCATCGGCATGTAATGGGGATTGGCAGTGTTTCTGTTGACCGCCGCAACAGGCCCCTCATCCGCCACCACGCCACCGCCCTCAAAGACACGTAGCATGGCCTGCTGGACATCGTACTCCGTGATTCCCTTTCCAGACCACACCGCATCCCGGATGGCGGCGAAACCCGCGCGGACGGCGGCGTGCACCACCTTGCCCGCCGCCAGGTGCGACGCCAGTGCGTCCTCCGACCACCGCGCCTCAAACAATTGCACCAAGTCAGCCGATGAAACCACTTCCACGCCCAGACTCTTCACCAGCTCAATCGTCCCGGCGTCCACCAGACCCACATAAGGAATGTCGTTCAGGGCCGAATACTGCATCGCGATACGGCTCTTGCCTTCCAGAATCTTCTTCAGACCCGCGTGTTGTTCCTTCCAGGAGGAGTACTCGACCTCTCGACCAGGCAAACCTGCCAGGTTCTGTCTCTCCACACGATGAATGAGCTTGCTCGGCTCTCCCTCGGCTGGAATCAGGTAATACCACCGCCGCGTACACATGGGCGGATTGATCTTCAGTATTCGATAGGCAATGGGGTCACGACGATGGTGGTCGTAAAACAACCAGCCGTCGAGCCCGTTGTCCCGAAGCGTCGATTGAATCTGGCTGAATTCCATGTTCCCTCACTTGAGTAGTCAGTAGTCAGTAGTCAGTAATCCGTGGTCAGCGGTCAGTCGTCCGTAGTCCGTTGAAAGAACCTGACCTGGAGCCGGGGTTGTAATTCCTCCCCTGCCTGCCACCCCCTCTTGCTCGTCACTTGTCACTCGTCACTGCGCTTCGGCCTTCAGCAATCACTTGAGATCTGGCGGACTAAGTCCAAGTACTGAAAGCTGATAGCTGACTGCTGACAGCCCCTTCACGCTCGTCACTTGTCACTCGCCCCGCCACGGCGGGTCACTGCTCTTTGAAAAACGGTCGCCACTGTTCCGCGCGCGGCGGGGCGGTGAGCAGGCTCACTCCGATCAGGCATAACAGCGAGGCCGCCAGGGCAGGAAAAATCATCGGCGCATGCGCATCTAACCCGAACAGTTTCCACAGCACCGCCACAACCGTACCCGCGACAATCGAGCTAAGCCCGCCGGCGGTGGTTGTACGCTTCCAAAAGAAAGCGGCCACGATGGCAGGCGTCAGCCCCGCGCCATACACGTCGTAAGCATAAACAGCCGTGGCCAGAACCGAGGGCTGGAAGCTTTGCGCCAGTGCGATGACCCCAAGGACCACCACGGTGATGCGTGAAAAAAGCAGCAAGGTGCGATCGCCCGCAGCCTTGGAAAACAAGCGTTGGAAAACGTCATGAACCACGTTCGTGGCCGGCGAAAACAGGTAGTTGTTTCCCGTTGACAGCACCTTGGCAAACACCGCGCCCAGAAAAATGGCGCCCACCACCGGCGCCACACCATGGCGCGCCGCGTAAGGCACGATCCCCCAGGCCGGAAGTGCGCCCGACTCGATTTCATTGTGGAACAGCACTCCCCCCACCATGGCCAGCAGCACGATAATCGTTTCCAGGAACAACGTCCCAATGATCCAACCCAGCACTGAAAGCCGGGCGTCCCGCTCGCTGCGGGCAGAAAAGAACTTCTGGTAGGAACTCTGGTTCCCCACCATCAGCGTGAAAGTCGGAAAGAAGTAGCCCAGCACCTCACTCCACCCCATTCCACCCCTAAACGTGAAGTGACTCGGAGGCAACGCAGCGTGCATTGCGGTCCACCCGCCGACGCGCAGCAGCATCGCCGGGAAGGCAATGATGCAGCCAGCCGTAACGAGCAGCCCAATCGCCACGTCCGTGTAAGCGACCGACGACATTCCCGCCAGTGCTGTAAACAGGATGACGAACCCTGCCAGGATGAACGTTCCCGTCCTCTCGCTGACTCCGAAGGCGAGGTTTAGAATTCGCCCGCCACCGCGGAACTGGTAGCTGACGATGGCCGTGTAGGAAACGATGATGCAGAGCGTCCCTAAAACGCGTGCAATCGGACTGTACCTGACCTCCAACAGATCAGGGACGGTGTATTGCGCGAACGCCCGAGCACGTCCGGCAATGAAATAGACCACCAGCAAACCTGCCCAACCACCAGCCGGCAACCATAAAGATGCGAGGCCCCTGTGATAAGCGAACTCCGCGCCGCCAAAAAGGCTTCCAGCTCCGATCCACGAACACAAGAGGGTGAAGACCAACACCGCCGCCGAGAGTCTGCGGTCCGCCACCATGAAACCTGCATGCGTCTTGAGCTTTACCATGCGCGTCACGCTGACCGTGAGCAGCACAAGAACAATCAGGATGAGGACCGTAGCGTAGATCATGCGTGTGTCTACCCTTCATTGCGGTAGTCAAGGGACGCAACCATTTGCGTCACATCGCGCCAGTGGGGTTCGACTTTAACGTAGAGTTCTAGGAACACTTTGGGTGGGAACAATCTTTCCAGTTCCCGGCGGGCCTCGGTGCCGATCTGCTTCAGCATGTCGCCGCCCGAGCCAATAATGATGGGTTTCTGCGAGTCCCTCTCCACCACGATGCTGGCGTGGATACGCGTGATGCTTTCGCCTTCCTCGAAGTCGTCGATGACGATGGCGGTCGCATAGGGAAGTTCTTGCCGAGTGTGAAGGATAACCTTCTCGCGAACGATCTCAGATGCCAGGAAGCGTTCCGGCTGATCCGTGTACATTTCGGGCGGGAAGTATTGCGGGCCCTCGGGGAGCAAGCGCACGATGGCGTCCAGAAGTTCCGTAAGACCTTCTCCCCGGAGGGCGGAGATGGGCATGATTTCCTCGAAATTGTATAACTGTGAGTAGCGCTCCATCAGGGGCAGAAGTTTGGGCTTCTTGATCCGATCGATTTTGTTGAGGGCCAAAATCGATCGCGGAGCGTATTCTTTCAGCAGTCCCAAAGCAAACTCGTCTCCATGGCCGAACCGCTCGCAGGCATCAACAATCAGCACCGCCAAGTCCCGCTCCGCGAGCGCCTGGCGAACGAAGCTCATCATCTGGTCATTGAGGCGCGAAAACGGCCTGTGGATTCCGGGCGTGTCCATGAGCACGATTTGCGCGGAGGGCCGGTTTACGATCCCAAGAATCCGATTGCGAGTGGTCTGCGGCACGGCCGTGACGATGGAGACCTTGGTTCCAACCAGCGCATTCACCAAGGTGCTCTTCCCGGCGTTCGGCCTTCCCACCACGGCCACGAATCCGGATTTAGTCTGATCCGCCATGGTTCTCAGCAGGCTTTGTGGCTTCCGGAGACAGAATCAGCCGAACCTTCAAGACTGTCCGCTTGTTAGCTTCCAGGACTTCGATGGTCAATCCGTTCTTTTGCACCTTCTCACCGGGAACGGGAACGTGACCGAGCTGGGCCAACACCAACCCCGCCACCGTGGAGTAGCCTGGAGCTTGGACGGAGACATGCAATTCATCGCTGATCTGGGACAGGTCGGTATGACCCGACACAAGGTAGGAATGTTCCGACTCCTTGACGATATCCTGGGCGTGGATCTCGTATTCGTCTTTTATTTCTCCAACGATTTCTTCCAGCATGTCTTCGATGGTCACCAGCCCGGCGACGCTGCCATATTCGTCAATGACGATAGCCATCTGCGTGGTGGATTTTTGCAGTTCTTTCAGCAGGTCTTTGATGTGGCGCGTTTCGGGAACGAATGGGACAGGCCTGATCAAGCTACGAATCGTGACTTGGGCTTGCTCTTCCGGCGGCAACTCCATGAGGTCGCGAACGCTCACGATGCCCTCGATATGGTCCAACTGCCCGGCAAAGACGGGGTATCGGGTCAGACGCTTTTCGCGGAACAGCTTGCGAAGGTCTTCCACCGGGGCGTTCACATCGATGGCGGCAATTTCCGTGCGCGGCGTCATCACCTCGCGCACGACCTTGTCCCCGAATTCGACGACTGACTGTACGAGTTCACCCTCCCCTTTTTCGAGCAAGCCTTCCTGCTCACCGACTTCAATAAACTCTTGCAGGTTCTCCTGCGGGCTGGGGGGCTCCGGTTCTTGCTCCGTGGACTCCAACAGGCGGCTCATGGTGGTTGAAATGAGGATGGGAAAAGTGAGCGGCAAGGCCAGGTAAACCAGCCGTCGCACCGCGGGCATCCAGAGCTCCAAGATGACTTCCGGCTCGTCATGGCGCGCCACCAGGAGGAAAGGTATGAGCTGGTCGGCGATGGCCACCGCGGTCAGGACAATGACCACTGCAGCGCCGATGTTTCCCCAGAGGTGATCCGGCCTGCGCAGGACAAGCAGCGCGATCACGCCCACGGCAAACAAGTGCATCGCCGCGCCGTGCAGGGCGGAAATCGAGACCCCGACACGCTCCCGGTCGATGGTGATACGCCCTCCCTCTCCAGGACGAAACAGTTTCCTGGCGCTCACGGCAGTCAGGCGCCGCATCAGCAGCCTCAAATAAGAGGCCACCGACCCGGCCACCAGAAGGGCGCCCAGAACGATCAGCCATGCAAGTGTGATCAGAATGGTTTCAAGGTCCATAGAGAAGGAATTTCAAATGGCAAAATTCAAATTGTTTCCGGCGCTTTTTCCCATCTGCCTTCTGCCAGGAAAATCCAAGTGCCAGAGCGATCGGTCGCCCCAAATCCATTTGCCATTTGCTCTTTGCCATTTGCCATTTGCTATCGCCTTATCGGTTTTTTGTCTTTGCCTTGCCCTTTGTAAACAAAGAATTTCAAACGGCAAATGACCTAGTCTCCCGAAATACCCAGCCGGCTCCGCATGGCAAGCTCCAGCCTGCTCATTTCGCCATGATCTTTTTCGTGATTGTAGCCCAGCAGGTGGAGGACGCCGTGCAAGATAAGCCATCGGATCTCGTTCAGGGTTGAGTGTCCTTCTTGGCGCGCGTTTCTTTTGGCCGTGTCGACGGAAATGACGATGTCGCCCAGGAAGTTCTTGAACTCCAGCGCCGCGCGTTCAGTGGCGCTCCGGCGGGTGTACCTCGATCGAGTGCGCTCGCTTCCTGGTCGCTGGGGTGGCTGCCTCTGCTCCGCATTCCAAGGAAAAGATAAGACATCGGTCGCACGATTCTTGCCTAGGTAGAATGAATTCAATCGCTTGATCTGCCTGTCGTCCACGAAGCAAACGTTGCAATCTCGCCTGCCCATTCGAAGCGCCTGCCTGAGCTCTCGCACAAATTCCCCCAGCCGGGAAGAACTGACAACGTGCTTGCTCTGCTGATTAAGGATCAATGGTTCTGCCGTGATAAAGCAAGTTGCGCAGGGCGGCGCCTTTGTTGAGAAGTTGGTTAGGCGTCGTCACGTAACAACCATTCCGTCGTAGATCAGGACCCCCTCCCTCCAGGCCCCTCTGTCCCGCCCTGCGGGAGGACGGGAGCGGGTGAGGGGGTTGCCTGGCAGGTGATGGAGAGCTTATTGCGCGACGACTCCTTTATGGTCTTTGTTGTTCGCCGCGGCCGCGGTGCGCACCTGGTCGTATTCCTCGTAGGCGCGGATGATGCGCTGCACCAGGGTATGCCGGACCACGTCCCGCTCGGTAAAGTAGACGAAACAGATACCCGGCACCCTGGAAACCACCTCAATCGCTTCGACGAGGCCAGAACGTCTTCCATCGAGATCGATTTGGGTGATGTCACCCGTGACCACCGCTTTGGAGTTGAAGCCCAGTCGCGTCAGAAACATCTTCATCTGCTCGCTGGTGGTGTTCTGGGCCTCGTCAAGAATCACGAAGGCGTCGTTCAAAGTCCTGCCGCGCATGAAAGCGATGGGTGCGATCTCAATAATGCCTTTCTCCAAATAGCGTTCCACCCTGTCCGGGTCCAACACGTCGTAAAGAGCATCGTAAAGCGGGCGCAAATACGGGTTCACTTTCTCCTGTAGAGTCCCGGGGAGGAATCCCAACCGTTCGCCCGCTTCCACGGCAGGCCTCGCCAGGATGATGCGGCTGACCTCTTTGGTCAGCAGTGCATCCACGGCCATGGCCACGGCCAAGTAAGTCTTTCCGGTACCCGAAGGACCGATTCCGAACACCATGTCGTGCCGCTCAATCGCATCCACATAGGTGCGCTGGTTCAGGCTTTTGGGGGTGATGGATTTCTTGCCGAAGGTCCGCGGGCGGCCGGCCTCGGCAAGACCCTTCAGCGTGGCATCCGGATCCTGGCAGACGATGCGCAGGAAGGATTCGACCTCCGTGCTGTCAAATCGGGACCCGGCCTCCACCAAGTCGGCATACTCTTCCACGAGTTTTTGCGCGCGCCGCACTTCGAGATCCCCGCCTTCGATCTCCAGCCCTTGCTCGCCGAGGTGTACCGAAACATTGAAACACCTCTCCAGCAATCGCAGGTTTCCGTCGTGCGTTCCTACCAACTCTTCAACTCCATTCAGAACCTTTACACTCGTCTTCATTTGCTCTGCATGCCTCACATCCTCCTAAATCAGAGAATAACCATCATGCGGTGGTCGAGGGACGCGCCGAAAACCGGCGTTGGAGGGAGAAAGTTTACTGCTCATTAACTCTTTAACAATTTAGCCTTCGGACCCGCGAAAGTCAATCGCGGACTATTTCTTGCCGCCCGCAGTGGCAGGCACGGGTTCGAGGAGTTGCTCCTTGCGGTAAACCAGGGAGTTGGTATCGTAAGCGGCAATTTCAAACCCGTGGCCGTGGGTGATGGCGTCGCAAGGGCAAGCCTCCACGCAGTAGCCGCAAAAGATGCACCGGTTGTAATCAATATTGTAAACCTTTGCGTAACGCTCAGCGGCACTGATTCGCTGGTCGCCGGTATTCTCGGCAGCTTCGATGTAGATGCAATTTGCCGGGCAAGCCGCCGCGCAAAGGAAACAGGCTACGCATTTTTCGAGCCCATTTTCATCGCGTTTCAAAATGTGCAGCCCGCGGTAGCGGTCTTCAAAATGAACGGGTTCGTGCGGGTAGTTCTCCGTCACCGTGGGCTGGAACATGGTCCTAAAAGTGACGGAAAACCCCTTGGCCAGAGCTGAAGCGGAATCCACGATTTCTCGAAGTATGTTTGGCATACCCTGTCAGAAATTCAGTATAGCTGACGCCCCTTAGCGGGTCAA